>CANRBN010000064.1 GCA_947628865.1 uncultured Gemmiger sp. | reverse complement strand
GACTATTCCGGGTATGTGAAGAAAGACCTGTTCGACAAGACGGCCTCCGAGCTGGCGGCCCGCAAGAAGGAGCTGCGCGCAAAGCAGACCGAGGACGAGGCGGCACAGCAGCAGGCCAAGGAGGAGCGGGAGCGGATGCAGCAGGAGCTGGAGGCCCTGCGGCGGGAGTCTTCCGTTTCCAAAAGCAAGGCCAAGCTGGTGGCGCTAGGCTATGAGGAAGCGCTGGCCGAGGACACCGCCGAGGCCATCGCCGACGGCAAGTTCGACAAGGTATTCGCCAACCAGCAAAAGCACCTGACCGCCTTTGAGAAGCGCATCCGTGCCGAGGTACTGAAAGAGACCCCGAAGCCGACCCCCGACGGGGGCAGCAAGACCATGACGCTGGAAGCATTCCGCAAACTTTCTGACAGGGAGCGGGCGGCCTTTGCAGCCGACCACCCGGAGGAATACAACGCACTGTATGGAGGTAACGAATAATGGCCGGTAAAAACACCGTTTACAGCAACTTCTACCTCTCGAACGAGGTGGAGGATCAGTTCAATTCCCATCTTGATTTGCAGCAGTTCTGCACCGTCGACCGCAGCCTTGTGGGCACGGCGGGCATGACGCGCAAGGTCAACGTCTACAAGGCCACCGACGGCACCGAGAAGCTGGCCGTCGGCGAGGGCAACAGCAAAAGCATCACCGTGTCCTTTACCCCGGAGGAGTACAAGATCCAGCTGGCGCAGAACCGCTTCGAGTACTACGACGAGGAGGCCATGGAGGACTCGATGGTCGTGCCCGTGGGCATGAAGCACGCCGGCACCGATATGTTCAACACCGTCAACAAGGACATCTTCGCCGAGTTCGGCAAGACCGAGCTGACGCTGGAGGCCAAGGACTACGGCTTTGGCACCTTTGCCGACGCCGTGGCGATGCTGAACATCGAGGGCACCGACAACGACCCCGCCGTCGTTGGCCCGCGCGCGTTCGCCTTTGTCTGCCCCAAGGACATGGCCGAGATCCGCAAGGCGCTGAAAGACGACCTCAAGTACGTCGAGAGCTTTGCCCGCACCGGCTATGTGGGCACCGTGGCCGGTGTCAACCTGTACACCAAGAAGGACGCCACCGAGAAGGAGATCATCCTCGCCACCCGCGAGGCCGTGACGCTGTTCGTCAAGAAGGGCGTCGAGGTGGAGCAGAGCGTTGCCTATAACCGCAGCGCCGAGGACGCCAACACCCGCCTCAACACCATCTTCTCCCGCAAGTACTACCTTGCGGCGCTGACCGACAAGACCAAGGCGGTCAAGATCACCGTTTCGGCGGGGGAATAATGGGGGCTGACCTTAGCTCCAAGGCACAGCCCGGAATCCCTCTTGACGAGGCGGCTCTGGCGGGGATGACGGTCAAGGCCATCAAGGCCGAGGCTGCCGCGCAGGGGTTCACCATCACGAGTACCCGCAGGGTGGACGTTTTGAGGGAATACACGGAGCATTACCAATAAGCAAGGGAGGCGGACAGCATGACGGAGGAAGAGAAGCTCGCGGCGCTCAAAAGCATGGTCGGGGACACCGACCCGCAGGGCGGCGAGAAGCCGCTCACCGACGGGATGCTGTCCGCCTACCTGACCGTGGCGGGCCGCAAGGTGCTGCGGCGGCTCTACCCGTACCGGCTCGGCGTGGCCGAGGTGCCCAAAGAATACGAGTACAAACAGCTGGAGATCGCGGCCTACCTTGTGAACAAGCGCGGGGCCGAGGGCGAGACGGCGCACAGCGAGAACGGCATCAGCCGTACTTACGAGAACGCCGACGTGCCCGACGCCATGCTGCGGGAGATCGTCCCGCACTGTGCTGTTTTTGAAAGCGAGGCTGAACCGTGAGGTGCATGGCGCGCAACAAGGTGGCGTTTTGGGTCGCGCCCTACGTTGACAAAAAGCCCATTCTGGACGAGTACGGCAACTGGGGCGGCGAGTACGACATCATCCACGGCAACCCCGTGCGGGTGTACGGCAACATCTCCGCCGCCAAGGGTGAGACGCAGACGCGGCAGTTCGGCGAGGCCGAGGGCTACGACAAGGTGCTCGTGCTCGATAACGCCGCCCCGGCGTTCGACGAGTACGCCATCCTGTGGGTCGACCGGGCGCCGGAGCTGGACGCCGACGGGGCGCTGGCGCTCGACGAGCGCGGCGAGGTCAAGACGCCGCACGATTACACCGTGCGCAAGGTGGCCCGCAGCCTCAACAGCGTTTCCTACGCCATCAGCAAGGTGAACGTGCGATGAGCCGGACGGTCATTTCCTTTGCGTTGGATGAAGCCAGTATCGACCGGGCCATCCGCGAGGTGCGGCAGTACCGGCGCACGTTCCAGCAAAAGCTCGACCTGCTGCGCGAGCGGGTGGCGGAGCGCATCGCGTGGAGCGCCGCCCACGGTTTTGCCGTGGCGCTGGCCGATGACCGGCTGGGCGAGGACGCACCCCGCTCCGATGTGCGCGTGAGCGTGACCGGCGACGGCAAGGTGAGCGTCGTGCTGGCCGAGGGCGAGGACGCCGCCTTTATCGAGTTCGGCGCCGGTGTGGCCGACAATGGCAGCGCCGGGAGCTCGCCCCACCCCTACGGGGCCGAGCTGGGCCTGACCATCGGCAGCTACGGCAAGGGCAATGGTCGCAAGCGTGTGTGGGGCTTTTACGACGAGGACGGGACGCTCCACTTTACCCGCGGCACACCGGCGGCAATGCCGATGTACCGGGCCGCCCGCGAGGCGGCGGAGGCCGTGGCGGACTTGGCGAGGGAGGTGTTTGCGACGTGATCGACGCGGAGAATGAGATCTTTTCGGAGGTCGCAGCCGCGGCACGTGCAAAGTTCCCCGGCCTGTACATGGTGGGGGAGTACGTCAAGACGCCGCCGGAGTTCCCCTGTGTTTCGCTGGTGGAGATCGACAACGCGACCTTCCGCAACAGCATGACAAACCAGCTCGAGGAAAACCATGCCGCTGTGACGTATGAGCTAAACGTCTATTCCAACAAAAAGAGCGGCAAGAAAAGCGAGTGCAAGGCCATCGCCGCCTGCATCGACGAGGTGCTTTTGCGGCGCAACTTCACCCGCATGATGCTGGAGCCCGTCCCCAATGAGGCGGACGCGACCGTTTACCGTATGCTCGGGCGATACCGGGCTGTGATAGGCAAAGACCATACAATTTACAGGAGGTAGCAAGACCATGGCAACAAGCAGCTATATGACCTTTTTAATGAAGAGCGACGACGGCGAGAGCTACGAGAAGCTCATCGACGTTACCACCACCCCCGACCTCGGCGGCGCGCCCGAGATGCTGGACGCCACCACCCTCTCCGACCGCATGCGCCGGTATGTGAAAGGCATTCAGGAGACCGAGGCGCTGGAGTTCGGCGCCAACTACGACCCCACCGATTTCAAGGCCATCAAAGCGCTGGAGGGCAAGGACACCCACTACGCCGTCTGGTTTGGCGGCACCGAGCAGGGCGCGACCGTGACCCCGACCGGCAGCCTTGGCAAGTTCTCGTTCAAGGGCGACATCTCGGTGTTCCCGAACGGCCTTGAGGTAAATGGCGTGCGTCAGATGACCATCACCATCACCCCGTCCACCATCATTGACTTTGGCGATGGCGAGTAAGGAAAGGAGGCGAGCGACGATGGCGAAAGTTCTGGAATTTTCCTTTGACGGCAAAGACTACAAGCTGGAGTTCACCCGCAGGACGGTCGAGGAGATGGAGCGCCGCGGGTTCATCGCCTCGGAGGTGACCGAGAAGCCGATGACCTGCCTGCCGACGCTGTTCGCGGGCGCGTTCCTTGCCCACCACCGCTTTGTGCCGAGCGAGACCATCGACCGCATCTTTGCGGCCATGACGCACAAGGACGAGCTCATCGGCAAGCTGGCCGAGATGTACAACGAGCCCATCCGCGCCCTCGTCGAGGAGCCGGAGGACGGCAAGGGAAACGTGGAGTGGACGGCGAACTGGTAAACGGCCAGCCGTCCGATACAGACCCAGACCAACGCCGGGGGCGCGCCGATCCCGCGCCGGCCGCCCCCGCCAAACAGAGCGAGGTGTTTTGGCGGGAGTTCCCGTACTATCTCTCCATCGGCATGACTGCGGAGCAGTATTGGGACGGGGACGCCCTGCTGCCGCGGTATTACCGCAAGGCGGACAGGCTGCGGCAGGAGCGCGCCAACACAGAGGCGTGGCTGCAGGGCGCCTATGTGTATGACGCCATTTTGGGCGCCGCGCCGGTGCTGCACGCCTTTGCCAAAAAGGGAACAAAGCCGCGGCCCTACCGTGAAGAGCCATTCCCCCTGGGCGAGAAAGCCGAGGGAGAAGCGGCAGCCAAGCCGGACAAGCCCGGTGTGCCGGCGGGGCTCGCGTATATGCAGACGTTTATGGCGAGTTTCAATCGGCGATTCGCTTCGCGAACGCCTCAAAGAGGAGACTCGGCTTCGTTGGCTCGCGAAGCTCGCCAAGTCGCCTGCGCCTCCCCTTTGGATTCTCTCCGTCGCAAAAAATGACGTTTTCATGCCAAAGGCGACTCAAACGCCATTTTTCGCTCTAGCGGTATCGTCATCGTCGGCGCATGTCCGCCGATGCCGATGGATTTGAAAAAAGCTCCCGGCAGAGAGCAAACGCAAAAGAGAGGTGAGTCAAGTGCCGACCACGATAGAAGCGCTGGAGTTGCAGGTACAGTCCAACGGTGCGTCTGCCGTGGCCGGCCTTGACGCGCTTTCGGCCTCGCTGACCAAGCTCAAGAACGCTACCAAGGGCGGCGTGGGGCTGACGGCGGTGGTGACGGCGACAAACGCCTTACCGACGGCCAATAGCAGGGCCGGCAAGAGCTATGTTGGCCTTGCCGCCCGAGCCGGCGCCACACTGGTTATGTTCCGGAAGCTCAAAAGCGTTCTTTCCGGCTGGATCACACAGTCCAACAAGTACATAGAAGACCTCAACCTGTTCAACGTCTCGATGGGCGAGTACGCGGAAAAGGCGCACGAGTATGCCGAAAAGGTCTCGGAGGTCATGGGCATCGACCCGGCTGAGTGGATGCGCAATCAGGGCATCTTCAACACCATCATCAAGGGTTTTGGGATGGTGGAGGACAGAGCCTACACGATGTCCAAAAACCTGACGCAGCTCGGTTATGACCTTTCGTCCTTCTTCAATATCTCCTACGAGGACGCGTTCCAGAAATTACAGGCTGGCATTTCCGGCGAGCTGGAGCCGCTGCGGCGGCTGGGCTATGACTTGTCTGTTGCGCGGTTGCAGCAGGAGGCGCTGAACCTTGGCATTACCAAGAGCGTGAACGCGATGACGCAGGCGGAGAAATCCGAGCTGCGCTATTACGCCATTATGACACAGGTGACGGCGGCGCAGGGCGATATGGCCCGGACATTGACCGCACCGGCCAACCAGCTGCGCGTATTGCAGGCACAGGTCACGCAGGCCGCCCGCGCCTTTGGCAATCTGTTCATCCCCGCTCTCAACGCGGTGCTGCCCTATGCCATCGCCGTGGTCAAGGTGCTGCGCATGGTGGCGGAGGCCATCGCCAGCCTGTTCCACCTTGAGATCCCGGAGGTGGATTTCGGCGGTATTTCGGTCGGCGTGGGTGCGGTCGGTGACCTTACCGGCAGCGCTGACGATGCAGCCGGCGCGCTGGGCGGGGCGGCTGAAAAGGCGAAAGAGTTAAAGCGCACGCTGCTGGGCATCGACGAGCTCAACGTGCTGCCGGCACAGAATGTGGGCGCCGGGGCGGGCGGCGCCGGTATCGGCGGTGTCGGCGGGAGCGGGCTCGATTTCGCGCTGCCGGAGTATGACTTCCTCGGCGAGGCTATTGACAACGCTGTCAACGACATCCTCGCCAAATGGAAGCCGTTCATCGACTGGGTGCAGGAGCACATGGATGGTATCTTGCGTACGGCGGCAGCTATCGGCACGGCGCTGTTGGCGTGGAAAGTATCAAATGACCTGATCCGGTTTTTGGAGTGGTTCAAGAATCTGAAGCCGTCCAACCTCAAATTTGGCATCGAGTTCAAGACGCTGGGGCTGGCGATGTTCCTCGCCGACCTCAACGAGTTTATGAAATATCTGGACGACCTCAAGGAAAACGGGCCGACCTTCCACAACGTCGCCGGTATGTTGAGCGAGTTCGCCGGCATGGTGGGGGACATTTCGGTCGTTCTCGGTCATCTCAAGCTCGGCGGGGCGCTGAAATTTGTGCAGGGACTTGGCGAGATCGCGGTGGCGGTCGAGGATATTTCCAAAAACAACATAAACTGGGGCAACGTACGCTCGCTCACGCGCGGGCTGACGAATCTGGTTATAGGAGTCGGCGTGTTTACCGGGCATATCAAAGTGGCCGCGTGGGGCGTGGTGGTGCAGGGCCTGCTGGACTTTCTGCCGCAGCTCAAGGAGCTCGGCAAGGGCCTCGCCACCGGCAATTGGGAGGGCTTTGACGCGGCGACGCTGGTCGTCAGCGCGCTCGAGGTCGTCGGCGGGCTGGCGGTGGCGTTCGACGTGTTCTCTAAAATCAAGGGGGTCACGGGCGCGGCACAGGCGCCGGCAGCCATGCAGCAGTTGACAGACGTGACCGGTTCGATGAACGACGCCGCGGGCGGGCTCTCGCCCAAGCTGACCGACTTGGCGAAAAATCTCGGCATGGGGCTGGTCATCCTGACCGAGGTCGCTGCGGCGGCGCTGATCTTTGGCGGCGCGGTCGTGCTGCTGGGCAAGGAGCTCGAGCAGGTCGGCATCGCGTGGCAGCCGGTGCTGGGCAATGGCGCGACCGTGACGGCGGGCATCGTGACCGGCACGGCGATCCTGGCCGGGGTCGGCATCGTGACGGCGGCGCTGGGCTCGGCGGGCAAGACGCTGGCGGTCAACATCGGCATCGGCACGGCGATCTTGGCCGAGCTGGGGCTGGCGACGGGGCTGTTCCTCGTCGAGATTTGGGCCATTGGCAAGGGTCTCGATGAGATCGGGCAGGCGTGGCAGCCGGTGCTCGATAATGGCGAGACCATCAAGACGGCGATCTTGACCGGCACCGGGCTGCTGGTCGGCGTCGGCGTGGTGACGGCGGCGCTGGGAGCCGTTACGGTGGCGTCGGGACTGACGCTGCCGTTGGCAATCGCCGCGGGTACAGGTGTGCTGGTGGGGCTGTCCGGGGCGGTGGTCAAGTTCACTGGCAGCCTTGTCGACGTGGCCGACGAGATGACCAATGAGCTGGCGCCGGCACTCGAGGATTTTAACGCCGTGCTGCCGTCGCTCACCGACGACATGAACAGCTTCATCGGCTACATGAGCGATTTCGCCGGGTATGTGGCGGACTACTCCAAAAACAGCGCGGCAGCCTCGTTCGACGCGACGGTGGCGACAATCGTGAGCTGGTTTACCGCTGACCCGTTCCAGAAGCTGGCCGACGATGTGAATGACACCTACGAGCAGACCAAGGGGCTCAACGAGAAGCTCAACCTGGCCGTGCCGGAGCTCGAGACGGCGACCAGGCTGCTGACCGATTATGCCATATTCTGCGGCATGATCGCCGAGATCACCGACTTGGCGGACGGGTCGGTCATCTCCGGGGCCATCTTCATCGACATGAAGGACGCCGGGGCGAAGTTGATCGTAGGCTTTAGCGAGGGCATCAAGGAGAACGCGGTGCTTGTCACGGCGGCAATGGACACGGTATACGAGGCGGTAAACAGCGGGTTGGCCGCGGTACAGGAGAACGCTGAGAATTGCCGGGCACAGATCGAGACCGATACCCGGGGAGCAATGCAGCGCATCCGGGCCGATGTGGGCACAAACCTGACTGGCATGAACAGTTCGACAGCCAGTTCCCTGAGCAATCTGCGGAACACGAACCGTACGGCATGGATGGGCATCGAGATGGACTCGACCGCAGCGGGCGGGAGCATGCGCACCCATGTAGGGGCAGAGTTTTCCGGCATGAACAGCGCAGTTACAGGCACGCTGAACGGCTTGAAAAGTGCCAACAGCAGCACATGGTCGAACATTGCGTCTGCGGCCAGTGGGGCGGGCAGCCGCGCGCGCTCAAGCGTGACGTCGGAGTTCACCAGCATGAGCTCGCAGGTCGGCAATACCGTGCGCTCGATGCACAGCACGGTGGCGGCTGAGTTTGGCTCGCTTGCAGGCAGCGCCTGGAGTTGGGGCAGCGACCTGGCAAATAGCATCGCGAGCGGTATTTCGAGTGGGATCTCGGCGGTGGCAAGCGCCGCCAGTGCGTTGGCAGCAAAAGTGCGCAGTTACCTGCACTTCTCGGTGCCGGACGTGGGGCCCTTGAGCGATTTTGACACCTACATGCCCGACATGCTGCACGAGATGGCAAACGGCATCCGCTCTAACGAGGACGTTGTTGTGCGCGAGGTCGACGGACTGGCTGCGAATATTGCAGCGGGGATGCGGGACGCGCTGACGGCGGCAGGCAATTATTCAGCCATTGGGGCAATGTCTGCCACGCGTGCTGCGGTGCCGAGCTATGCCGGCTACGGCAGCAATGATTACATCGAATATGGCGCCGAGGAGATGTTGAATGACCTTTCGGTAGGCACACGGGACTCCTATGCAGCTGGTAGCCGGGAATCGGTGCAGTTGCTGCGGAAAATTTTGGACGCCGTACAGAGCGGGAAACGCATCGCCATCGACGGGCACGAATTGTTCAGTGTGATGCAGGAGCAGGAGCGCCGCGCGGCTGTTCGTACCGGCGCTGAGCGCTCTGAGTGAGGTGATGAGGCATGCCGATCAATGTACTTGATAGCGTCTGGGCGGTGAACGGCACGCCCATTTACACACCTGGGGCCGATGTTGGATATGAGCATACGAATCTGGCGGGCTCGTCAACAGGGCGTGCGGAGGACGGCATCAATCACATCGACTGGATAAGGCGTGATATCCGCAAGGTGACGGTACGGTACAAAGCAATGACCGGCGAGGAGGTACGGTATCTGAGGGATCTTGTACAGGGCAAGGAGTATGACTTCACTTACGAAGATCTCGGACAGGTACAGACCATGCGCGCTTATACCGGCGACATGAGCTATACGCGCCATACGGCCACGCGACACACCGATGAGGGCGGGCTTTATACCGACGTGACCTTTGACGCGGTGGAGATTTGATGATGTACGAGAACTGGATCTGGTACGGTGGGGGAGAACTTCCGGAAACTACAGCGGGCAATAGCTGGCTGGGGCCGGATGACATCATGAACTGCACGTTGACCGAGACCGCCAATGCCGACACGGAGCTGATGCCTGGTACCGTTGGATCGGCAGAGCTGGATGTGACGGTTTGGGATGCACCGGCGATCAACGCAGGGGCGAAACTTGTGTATTGCCAAAAACAGGGGGAGACCCTTGTCAGGGTCGGCACCTTTACCGCCGAGAAGCCGAGCGCCGTCAGCAAACGTACGAGCCGTTTTTTGGCTTACGATCATATTGCCAAGACCGAGAAAAACCTTTCGCCCTGGCTCAAGACCGTCAAATTTCCCATCGGGCTGTACGCGTTTGCCAAAGCGG
>CANRBN010000063.1 GCA_947628865.1 uncultured Gemmiger sp. | reverse complement strand
GTTGAGCACCTCGGGGTAATAGGCGACGACCGGGCAGTTGTAATGGTTGTCGCCCAGGCCCTCGTCGAGGTTGTAGCTCATGCAGGGGTAGAAGACGGCGTCGACGCCGGCCTTGCACAGCGCGTCGATGTGGCCGTGGCTCAGCTTGGCGGGGAAGCAGGCGGTATCGCTGGGGATGGTCGCCTGCCCCGCCTGGTACAGCGCGCGGGAGGAGAACGGGCTGACGGTCACGGCGAAGCCCAGCCGCGTGAACAGCGTGTGCCAGAACGGCAGCAGCTCGTACATGTTCAGGCACAGCGGGATGCCGATGTTGGCGCGCGGGCCGCCGGCGGGCAGGCTGTCGGGGTCGGTGGGGCGGGCGCGGTAGCTTTCGAGCAGCGCGCGCTTGTAGGCGTACAGGTCAAGCGTATCGTCCGCCGTCTTGCCGGTGACGGGCTTCTCGCAGCGGTTGCCGGAGATGTAGCGCGCGCCGTCGGCGAAGACGTTGACGGTCAGCTGGCAGTGGTTGCCGCAGCCCTTGCACTGCACGCTGTTGACGGTCTGGGTAAAGCCCTTGAGCTGTTCCTCGCTGAGCACGGTGCTGCGCGCGCCGGGCTTTGCGTTGGCCATGCCGTGCAGCGCGGCGCCGTAGGCGCCCATGAGGCCGGCGATGTCGGGGCGGATGACCTCGATGCCCATCTCCTGCTCAAAGGCGCGGAGCACCGCCTCGTTGTAAAAGGTGCCGCCCTGCACGACCACCTTGCGCCCCAGCTCGGCCGGGCTGGCCGCGCGGATGACCTTGTACAGCGCGTTCTTGACCACCGAGATGGACAGCCCCGCCGAGATGTTCTCGATGCTGGCGCCGTCCTTTTGGGCCTGCTTGACGCTGGAGTTCATGAACACGGTGCAGCGGCTGCCGAGGTCGACCGGGCGCGGGGCGAACAAGCCCAGCGCGGCGAACTCCTTGACCGAGTAGCCCAGCGCCTGCGCAAAGGTCTGCAAAAAGCTGCCGCAGCCGGAGGAGCAGGCCTCGTTCAAAAAGATGTTGCTGATGGCGCCGTCCTCGATCTTGAAGCACTTCATGTCCTGCCCGCCGATGTCGATGATGAAATCGACGTCCGGCAGGAAGTGGCGCGCGGCGGTAAAGTGGGCCACGGTCTCAACAAGGCCGCCGTCGGCGTGGAACGCGTTTTTGATGAGCTCCTCGCCGTAGCCGGTGGCGGTGACGCTGGCGATGCGCAGGCCGGGGTGGCGCGCGTACAGGTCGAGCAGCGCCTGCCGCACGAGCGGCACGGGGTTGCCGAGGTTGGGCTGGTAGTTCGTGTACAGGATGCGCGCCTGCTCGTCGATGACGGCCAGCTTGACGGTGGTGGAGCCGGAATCTATGCCGATGTGTACCGGCCCGCAATCCGCCCCGAACGGCACATGCGGCACCGTGGCGCGCAGGTGGCGGGCGTGGAAAGCCTCGTACTCCTCCCTGGTGGCGAACAGCGGGGGCCGGCTGGCGTAGGTGGCGGTGGCGCTGTAGGCCAGCAGACGCTCGGACACCTCGGCAAGCTCGAACGCCTCGTCGGCATAGAACGCGGCGCCCAGCGCCACATACAAAAGGCTGTTCTCGGGGCAGGTGCCGGCGGTGCCGAGCGTTTTGTCAAAGCTCTGGCGCAGCGTTTTGGAGAAAGTCAGCGGCCCGCCGAGGTAGAGCACCCGGCCCTTGATGGGCCGCCCCTGCGCGAGGCCGGCGATGGTCTGGTTGACGACCGCCTGGTAGATGGAGGCGGCGATGTCCCCCGCCTGGGCGCCCTGGTTGATGAGCGGCTGGATATCGCTTTTGGCAAACACGCCGCAGCGGCTGGCGATGGTGTAGGTGCGCGTGGCGGTTTGGGCCGCCGCGTCCATCTCGTCGGCGCTCATCTTGAGCAGCGTGGCCATCTGGTCGATGAAGGCGCCGGTACCGCCGGCGCAGCTGCCGTTCATGCGGACCTCGGTGCCGTTCGTCAAAAACAGGATCTTGGCGTCCTCGCCGCCGAGCTCGATGATGCAGTCGGTCCCGGGGGCAAGGCGGTTGGCGGCCACGCGGGTGGCGAACACCTCCTGCACGAACGGCACGCCGCAGCTGTCGGCAAGGCCCATGCCGGCGGAGCCGGAGATGGCCAGCAGCGCGCGCTTTTCCGGCAGACGCCCCGCCGCCTGGGCGAGCAGCTCACGCGATTTTTCCACGATATGGCTGTAGTGCCGCTGATACGACGACCAGAGCACCTCGCCCTGCTCGCCCACAACGGCACATTTGATGGTGGTGGAGCCGATGTCCAGACCAACGCGTACGGCGCACATCCTGTGTTTGACCTCCTGCCGGGGAATCCTCAAATCATTTTACCAACCCGCGGGGCTTTGCGCAAGCCCCGCCCGCCATTTTATTGTAGCGGATGTTTTTGAACAGTGTGTTAAGATCCTCTGCCAGATCCTGCCGGCGCAAAAAAGCACCGGCCACAGGGCCGGTGAGCTGCCGCGAGCATGGCGCCGCGCTCAAAACTGGCGGCGCACGGCGCGGATGGCCTGCCAGGCGACCTCGGCGACGTCCGCGGGCGGCATGTCGCGCCCGGCGGCCTGCCACGCCTGGATGATGCCGAAGCACCCGTCGACGGCAAATTCCATCAGATAGCAATGGCGGCGCTCGGCCCCCGCCGGCAGCATATGCCCAAGGCAGCGGTTCGCGAGCAGCTCCTTGACGCGGGCGGCGAACTCGGGGTCGGCGTGGGCGCCGTAGAGCGCGCGGCAGACATCGTCGTTCTCATTGAGATACCCGAACAGCGCCGGCAGGGCGGGCGGCAGGGTGCGGCTGTCGATACCGGGCATCAGGTCATCCATCAGGCATTCCAGGCGGCGCAGGTGGGCGCCCTCCAGCTCGGCCATCAGCTCGTCCAGGGTCTTGTAGTGGAAATAAAACGCGCCGCGGCTGATGCCGGCCCGCGCGACCAGCTCCCGCACCGTGATGTCCCGCAGGGGTTTTTCGTCCAGCAGCGCCACCAGCGCCGCCAGCAGACGGCGCTTGGTCTGCTGCACGCTGCGGTTGGCTTCTCCCTTTACGTTCATGTGGGGCCCCTTTCCGGTTGCTGATATTTATAGTAGTGACGCCGCGCAGGATTGTCAAGCATCGGCTTGACAAAATGATGGCAGAGGGTATAATGGGGGCAATTTCCCGCAAGGAGCAAACACGATGGAGATGGACCGTGACCGCGCGCTGCGCGCCTTTGCCGCCTATGTGCGGCCCTATGACGCGCACGATGCCAAGATCAGGCTGAAGATCACCCATACCTACCGCGTGGCGGCGCTGTGCGAGCGCATCGCGCGCAGCCTGGCGTTGGACGGCACCGACGTGGACTTTGCCTGGCTGTGCGGGCTCTTGCACGACATTGGCCGCTTTGAGCAGCTGCGCCGCTACGGCACGTTCAACGATGCCGTGTCCATCGATCATGCGCTGTGCAGCGTGCAGGTGCTGTTCGACGAGGGGCACATCGCCGAGTTCGCCCCCGCGCTGGCCGGGGACGAGACGCTGTACACCGCCATCCGGCAGCACAACGCCTACCGCCTGCCCGGTTCGCTCGACGCACGCACGCGGCGGTTCTGCCAGATCCTGCGCGACGCCGACAAGGTGGATATCTTCCGCGTCAACACCGAGACGCCGCTCGAGGAGATCTACGGCGTCAGCACCGGGGCGCTGCGCGAAAGCCCCCTGACGCCGGCGGTGGTGCGGGCGTTTTACGAGCACCACGCCGTGCTGCGCAGCCTCAAGCGCGCGCCGGCGGATCATGTGGTCGGCCATTTGAGCCTTGTCTATGAGCTGTGCTACCCCGAAAGCCTGCGCGCCGCAGCCGAGCAGGGGTATCTGTGGCGGCTGGCCGCGTTCGAGAGCTCGAACCACGAGACCGCCGCGGCGCTCGCCGCCATGCGCGGGCACCTGCGCGCCTGGGTCGGCGAGGCTTTACAAACGGCGTCGGACGGCGTATAATTGGATTATAACGCTCTGCCGCAAGAAAGGGGGCCGCGCCATGCGCCCGACGGAATCCCGCGAAGATTATCTTGAGACCATCCTGCTGCTGCGCCGCGAAAAGGGCTATGTGCGCAGCATCGACGTGGCCGAGCGCCTGGGCGTGACCAAGCCGAGCGTGAGCCGCGCCATCGGCCTGCTCAAGGACGCGCGCCTTTTGGAGATGGACCCGCGCGACGGCGCGCTCACCCTGACCGAGGCGGGCCGCGCGCTGGCCGAGCAGGTGTATGAGCGCCACGAGACGCTGACGCGGATGCTCGTCGCGATGGGCGTGAGCGCCGAGACCGCCGACCGCGACGCCTGCCGCATCGAGCATGTGATCAGCGAGGAGAGCATGGAGTGCGTCCGCCGCATGCTGGACAAGCCGGTATGATCCGCTTTGCCTGTGACTACGGCGAGGGCGCCGCGGCCGCCGTGCTGGCGCTTTTGGAGCGCACCAATCTTGAACAGACCCCCGGCTACGGGGAGGATGCCTACTGCGCCGCGGCGGCGCAGCGCATCCGGGCCCTGTGCCGGGCGCCCCGGGCCGACGTGCACTTTTTTGTCGGCGCCACGCAGGCCAACCTGACCGTCATCGCGGCGGCGCTGCGCCCCTGGCAGGGGGTGCTGTGCGCCGAGAGCGGGCACATCAACGTGCACGAGGTCGGCGCCGTGGAGGCCGCCGGCCACAAATGCCTGCCCCTGCCCCAAAAGGACGGCAAGCTGACGGCTGCGCAGGTGGCCGAAGCCGCCGCGGCCTGGCGGGGCAGCGACAGCCGCGAGCACGAGGTGCAGCCCGGCATGGTGTACCTCTCCAACCCCACCGAATACGGCACGCTGTACACAAAGGCCGAGCTGACCGCCCTGCACGCCGTGTGCCGCCAAAACGGGCTGTACCTGTTTTTGGACGGCGCGCGCCTGGCCTGCGCGCTGGCCAGCCCGGCGAACGACCTGACCCTGCCGGACTACGCCGCCCTGTGCGACGCGTTCTATCTGGGCGGCACCAAGTGCGGCGCGCTGTTCGGCGAGGCGCTGGTGCTGACGAACGAGGCCCTCAGGCCGGGCTTTCGCAGCGTGCTCAAGCAGCGCGGCGGGATGCTGGCCAAGGGCCGGCTGCTGGGGCTGCAGTTCCTGGCGCTGCTGGGCGAGGGCGATGTGCCCCTGCGGGACACGCCGTATTATCTGCTGGCGCAAAAGGCCGACGCACAGGCGGCGCGCATCGCCGCGGCGCTGGCCGCGAGGGGCATCGCCTGCACCTTCGGCGCCGCGACCAACCAGCTCTTCTTTTCGCTGCCGGGGGATGTCTACACCGCCATCAGCCGCGATTTTGCCCTGACCCGCATGGGCCCGGAGCAAGGCGGCCTTGTGCCGGTGCGCCTGTGCACGAGCTGGGCCACGCGCGACGAGGATATCGACGCGCTGCTGGCGGCGCTTTGACCCGAAAGCACAGAGTGTCAAAATAGATGCCTTTAAAATCTATCGGCCCTGACTGACATGCTCGCGCCCGCAGGCGCACGTCGGAGGCCAACCGCGCAAAGCGCGGCTCTTAGGCCGGAGACTCAGACGAGGCCGATACCTCCAGAGCAAAAAATGCCGTTCGAGTCGCCTTTAGGCATGAGAACGACATTTTTTGCGACGGGGTGTGTCCAAGAGAGGGGTGCAGGCGGACTGGCGCAGCCAGCGTAGCCGAACCCCTCTTTTGCAGCGTGTCGAGTTTCTCGACACGCTGAGGCGGGCATGGCCCGCCGTGCGCAAAACCCCTCTTTTGCAGCGTGTCGAGTTCCTTGACACACTGAGCCCGCGTGCGGGGCCCCGCACGCGGGCTGTTGTTTTTCTATTCCAAAGCCGGGCCCGGCGCCATCGGTTGTCCGGCCTTTGCCGGGGCGCGCGGCGGCGGGTGCCGCCGCAGCCTCCTCGCATGGCAAAAGCGCGGTGTAGTGGGCTTACACTCTCAGTCTATGCGCCGGTGATGAACTGCGTTTGGCTTTGGTTTGATTTTTTTAAAAACGGTCTGTGAAATTTTATCCCGCGGCGGGGGGCGTATCGGTCGCCTGCTGCGCCTGCGCCGCCGCATCCTGCGCGGGCTCGGCGGGCGGCTCCGGCGTCGGCTCGGCGGGGGGCTCCGGGGTGGGCGTCGGAGTCTCGGTCGGGGTCTCGGTCGGGGTCTCGGTGGGCGTCGGGGTCGGCTCCTGCGGGGCCTCCGGCGTGGGCGAGGGCATATCGGTGACGGGATCCTCGATGAACGGCGTCTCGGTCGGGGTCTGCGTGAGGGTCTCGGTGGGCGTCGGGGTCGGCTCCTCCGTGGGCTCGGACGACGGCTCCGGCGTGGCGAGGGCGTTGGTGTCCAGCACGTCGCGGTCATCGTTGTGGCGCGGCACGGGCTGCAGGGCGGGGCGGTCGTCCTCGGTCACATAGCTGTGCGTGCGCACATAGCGGAAAAACGCGTCGAACGCGGCGCGCGTGAGGTGGATGCCGTCGCTCTCGACATAATCGCTGCGGGCGTAGCCGCTGGCGGCGTCCTTGAGCGCCTCGGCGCTGTTGAGGAACTTCCAGCCGTTTCTCTCGCACAGATCCACGATGGCCTTGTTCCACTCATCGACCTGGCTCTGCGTGAGCTGCTGGCCGGTGTGCCGGCTGCCGATGGGCGGGATGGCATTGATGATGACATCCACGCTTGGGTAGGCCTGCTGCACGGCCTTGATGCCGGTCTCATAGTTGGTGATGAACGTGTCGGTGGCGGAGTTGGGGTTGAGATCGTTGGTGCCGAAGCTGATGATCACGCGCCGCGGCTGCATGAGCGCGACGGCCTGCGGCATGGTGACGTAGTTGCTGTAGCCGGCAAAGCCGACGCAGGCGTAGTTGGCCAGGCTGCGCGCCGCCATGCCCACCGAGCCGATGGCGTTGTCATAGGTGCAGTAGTCGAACAGGCGGTACATGCGGGCGGTGTTGCTGTCGCCCAAAAAGAGGGTCTCCTGCAAATAGGCGTCGCCGGCATCCTCCCCGGCGGGCAGGATGGTGCCGTCGTATTGGGTATCGTCGATGGTGTGGGCGTTCTGGTCGTAGCCGTTCTCGGTGACGAGATCCTCCTGCGGGGGCGCCTCCTCCTCGGCCTGCGGATGGCCGAGGAGCAAAAGCCCGCCCAGCGAGGAGAGCGCCACCGCCAGGCAGCACACCGAAAGCACCAGGTACATCCGGCCCCGGCTGGAAAACTCTTGCCACAGTGAGCTGCGCTTCGGTCTTGGCATGGTGCCTCCCCTTTGTCCCCTGACGGTACGCGCGGCATGCCGCGCGGTGATACACAAGGGTTATTTTACACCATTTTGGGGATTCGCGCCAGTGTTTTGCGCCTTTTTTCGGTTTTTTTTCAAAAAGCAGGCCGCCGGCGGAAGCCGGCGGCCAGAGTTTTTGCGTTGATGCGATGATTTATATCTTTTCCTCCGGCAGCAGGCGCGCCTTGCGCAGCGCCGGCGCCAGCACCAGATACAGCAGCACCGCGCACACCGTGCTGAGCACCGAGTTGACGAACGTCACGCCGCCCGCCACCTTGACGAACACATCGGCGATCTCAGCCGGCTGACCGAACAGGAAGCGGTTGCGGAAATACCCAAGAAGCGGGTCGGTGACGACGTTGACCAGCAGGCCGCTGAAGGCGCTGACGGTCACGGCGAGCAGGTACTGCCAGCGCTTTTCGATGCGCCGCGTGCCCAGCCGGAAGCCCCGGTGCGCGACGGCGCCGCAGACAACGCCGATGATGAATTTGAGCAAAAAGGTGGTCACGGCATAGCCGGGGTCGCCGGCGATGATATCGGCCAGCGCCAGCCCGATGGCCCCCGCGAGACCGCCGGAAACGCCGTCCAGCAGCAGCGCGGTGAGCGCCGTGAACGTGTTGCCGAGGTGGAAGCTGGAGCCCGTGCCCAGCACGTTGGGGATGCGGAAAAAGCTGTAGGCGATAAAGCTGAGCGCCGCCATGATGCCGATCATCGTGATCTTCTGCACGGTGAACCTTGTTTTGCACAGCACCGCCACCAGCGCGGTCAGCGCCACGACCAGAAAAAACAGCAGCCACAAAAGTCCGTTGCTCATACGGGGAGCCCTCCTTTTTTCTCTTCGCCGCTTGACAAACCGTGCGGCGCGGGGTATGCTCCCAGTATACACGCTTCTGGCATTGTGAAAATTGCCAGTTTTGAACTTTTTTATAAGGCCAGTTTGCCTTTGGGAGGGAACGCCATGATCACGCTGGAGCCCGGTGCCAAAGCACCGCTGTACGAGCAGCTCTACGGCGCGCTGGCGGCGGAGATCCGGGCCGGAGCACTCAAGCCCGGCAGCGCGCTGCCGGGGCGGCGGGCGATGGCCGCGCGCCTGGGGGTGAGCGTGAGCACGGTGGACACCGCCTACCAGATGCTCGCCGCCGAGGGCCTGGCCGAGGCAAAGCCCCGGCGCGGCTTTTTTGTGCAGGAGACCGGCGGGCTGCTGCACACCCACGCCCGCCAGCGGGAAAGCCCGCCGCCGACCGTGCCCGCGCCGGCCCCGGCGGGCGGCGCGCGGTATGACCTTTCGACCGGCAGCATCGACACGGCGCTGTTCCCGGCGCGCAGCTGGGGGCGCATCCAAAGGGACGTGCTGTACCAGTGCCCGGAGCTCCTGCAGCGCGGCGAGATGCAGGGCGACGCCGACCTGCGCGCGCAGATCGCGGCGTATCTGGGCGAGTACCGCGGCGTGGACTGCACGCCGGAGCAGGTGGTGGTGGGCGCCGGCATCGAGTATCTTCTGGGGTGCCTGGCGCACCTGTTCGCCGGCAGCACGGCGGCGGTGGAGGATCCGGGCTACCAGCGCACGCGCGCGGTGCTCGAGAACAGCGGCATCCCCTGCCGGCTGGCGGGCATCGACGGCGGCGGGCTGCGGGTCGACGCGCTGGCGCACAGCGGCGCCGATCTTTGCTATGTAACGCCGAGCCACCATTTCCCCACCGGGGTGACGATGCCGGCGCCCCGCCGCGCGCAGCTGCTGGCGTGGGCCAACGCCGCGCCGGGGCGGTATATCCTGGAGGATGACTATGACTCGGAGTTCCGCTTCGACACCCGCCCGCTGCCGAGCCTGCAGGGCATGGCGGGGCCGGGCGGGCCGGTCGTCTACCTGACGACCTTCAGCAAGAGCCTGGCGCCGGGCATCCGCATCGCCTGCATGGTGCTGCCGCGCGGGCTGCTGGCGCGCTACCGGCGGGATTTCGCCGTGTACGCCAACACCGTGAGCCGGGTCGAGCAGCAGACGCTGTGCCGGTTCATGGCGGGGGGCTATTTCACGCGGCATCTGGCGCGCATGCGCCTTGCCTACAAGCGCCGCATGGAGGCCTTCGCCGCCGCCCTGCGCGGGGCCCTTGGCCCCGGGCTGAGGCTGGGCGCCACCCACAGCGGGCTGCACTTTCTGCTCACGCTGCCGGGCGCCGGCGGCGAGGCGGCGATGGTGGCGGCGGCGGCCGAGGCCGGCGTGCGCCTGCGCGGCCTGAGCGAGTATTATATGGCCGACGCCGGCGCCTGCCCGCCCGATACCGTGGTGGCCGGCTATGCCGCCCTGCCCGCGCAGGACATCCCGGCCGTGGCGGCGGCGCTGGGGCGCGCCTGGGGCGGCGCCTGATCCTTTATGATAGAAGCGCCGCCGCCCGCGCGAGCGCCTGCGCGGTGAGCTGCTCGCCGCCCGCCGCCGGCGCGGTGGGCAGGGCGTCGTATTCCACACCCGGCGCCGGCTGCCCGG
>CANRBN010000062.1 GCA_947628865.1 uncultured Gemmiger sp. | reverse complement strand
CACCAGCGCAACCCCATCTATATGATGTCGGACTCCGGCGCCCGCGGCTCCATGGACCAGATCAAGCAGCTGGCCGGCATGCGCGGCCTGCTGGCCAACACCGCCGGCAAAACGCTGGAGATGCCCATCCGCGCCAACTACCGCGAGGGCCTCAACATCCTCGAATATTTCATCTCCTCCCGCGGCGCACGCAAGGGCCTGGCCGACACCGCGCTTCGCACGGCCGACTCCGGCTACCTGACCCGCCGCCTCGTCGATGTCTCGCAGGAGGTCATCATCCGTGAGGAGGACTGCGGCACCGAGGAGGGCGTGCTCGTCCGCGAGATCATGGACGGCAACGCTCGCATCGAATCCTTTGCCGACCGTCTCATCGGCCGCTACCCGCTGCGCGATGTCACCGATCCCGCCACCGGCGAGCTCATCGTCAGCAAGGACAAGATGATGGATATGTTCGACGCCGCCAAGATCGAGCGCGCCGGCATCACCGAGCTGGAGATCCGCAGCGTCATGACCTGCGCCGCCACCGTCGGCGTGTGCGCCAAGTGCTACGGCTCCAACATGTCCAACGGCCAGCGCGTCAGCGTGGGCGAATCCGTCGGCATCATCGCCGCGCAGTCCATCGGCGAGCCCGGCACCCAGCTGACCATGCGTACGTTCCACACCGGCGGCATCGCCTCGGCCGAGGATATCACGCAGGGCCTGCCGCGCGTCGAGGAGCTGTTCGAGAGCCGCCGCCCCAAGACGATGGCCATCATGAGCGAGATCGGCGGTACCGTGCACATCGACGATACCAAAAAGACCCGCCACGTCGACGTCGTCGGCGCCGACGATACCGGCGCCCCCGTCACCAAGAGCTACCTCATCCCGTTCGGCCACCATCTCAAGGTGATGGAGGGCGACGAGATCGAAAAAGGCGCCCTGCTCACCGAGGGCCATGCCTACCCGCAGGACATCCTGGCCATCCGTGGCCGCATCGCCACGCAGGACTACCTCATCAGCGAGGTACAAAAGGTCTACCGCATCCAGGGCGTCGACATCAACGACAAGCACATCGAAGTCATCATCCGCCAGATGATGCGCAAGGTCAAGGTCGAGGATGCCGGCTCGAGCGAGTTCATCCCCGGCAGCATCGTCAACCGCCGCGACGTGATGATCGCCAACCGCATCATCAAGCAGCGCATCGCAGCCGGCGAGACCGACCTCAAGCCCGTCGTCGCCAGCCAGGTGCTGCTCGGCATCACCAAATCGAGCCTTGCGACCGACAGCTTCCTCTCCGCCGCCTCTTTCCAGGAGACGACCCGCGTGCTCACCGAGGCCGCCATCAAGGGCAAGAGCGACCCGCTCGCCGGCCTGAAAGAGAACGTCATCATCGGCAAGCTCATCCCCGCCGGCACCGGCCTGCCCGAGGTCGAGGCGGAGCTCGAGCGCATCGAGGAGGAGCGCGGCACCGAGGAGATCGCCTACAGCGTCTAAAAAGCGCGTACAAAGGCAAAAAGCTATTCCCAAAGCGCAGCCCCCGGCCCAATGTCGGGGGCTGTGCGATATCACACAGAAAACGTACAGAAAGCACATTTTTGTACAAAAAGGAGGACGACCATGCCCGAAGCCTTGCAAGAACGTCAGGCGCTGGATCCGCGGTTCCAGTGGGATCTGACCACCCTGTACACCGATGACGCCGCCTGGGAGCAGGCGTTTGCCGGCGTCGACGAGACCATCCAAAAGCTGGCGGCTTTCGCCGGCACACTGACCGACGCCGCGTCCATCCGCGCGTTTCTCGACGCTTCGGTCGCGGCGGAGCGGCAGCTCGCCAAGCTGTATGAGTACGCGTTTTTGCGCCGCAGCGAGGACACGCGTGCCCCCGCCGCGCAGAGCATGGCCGCCCGCATGGGCGCAAAGCTCGTGCAGTACAGTGCCGCCGTCGCCTTTGCCCAGCCCGAGATCCTCTCTCTGCCCGAGGAGCGGCTCAAGGCCATCGTGGACGACGCGCAGCTCGCGGAGCACCGCTTTACGATGGAGAACCTGCTGCGCCAGAAGCCGCACACCCTCTCCACCGCCGAGGAAAAGCTGCTGGCGAGCCTGGGCGAGGTGCTCGGCGCCCCGTCCGATGTGGCCGACAACCTCATGGACGCCGACCTTGTGTTCGAGCCGGCTGCCGATGCCGCCGGCGTGCCGCATGAGCTGACCAGCTCCAGCTTCATCGCCTGCCAGATGTCGCCCGACCGCACGCTGCGGGAAAACGCCTTCCACAACTACTACAAGGTCTACCGCCAGCATCGGAACACCCTGGCCGCCACCTACGCCGGCGCCGTCAAGGCGGCCACCGCCGAGGCGGCTGCGCGGCATTACGCCTCCAGCCGCGCGATGGCGATGGCGGGCGAGAACGTGCCCGGCGAGGTATACGACAGCCTCGTTGCTGCCGTGCGCGCGCATCTGCCGGCCATGTACCGCTATGTGGCGCTGCGCAAGCGCCTGCTGGGCGTCGACGAGCTGCACTTTTACGATGTCTACGCGCCGCTCGTCAAGGACAACACCGAAAAATACACCTACGAGCAGGCGCAGCAGATGGTGCTGGAGGCCGTCGCGCCGCTGGGCGAGGACTACCAGGCCCTGGTGCGCAAGGCCTACGCCGAGCGCTGGATCGACGTCTACCCCAACAAGGGCAAGTCCAGCGGCGCTTTCTCCGCCGGCGTGTATGATTCCAACCCCTATATCCTGATGAACTTTACCGGCACGCTGGACAGCGTTTCCACCCTTGCACACGAGATGGGCCACAGCATGCACAGCTGGCACAGCCGCCACGCGCAGCCGCCGCAGTATGCCGACTATACGCTCTTTGTGGCGGAGGTCGCCTCGACCGTCAACGAGAACCTGATGATCGAGCAGCTGCTCGCCAAGGATCCCGAGCCTGCCACGCGTCTCTATCTGCTCAACCAGTATCTTGAGAACTTCAAGGGCACCGTCTACCGCCAGACCATGTTCGCCGAGTTCGAGCGCGAGGCGCACGCCATGGCCGAAAGGGGAGAGGCCATCAACGCCGAGGCGCTGAGCGCTCTGTACCTTGGCCTTGTCAAGGATTACTTCGGCCCCGGCATGGCCTATGACGACGAGATCCAGTACGAATGGGCGCGCATCCCGCACTTCTACCGCCCGTTCTATGTGTACAAATACGCCACCGGCTATTCCACCGCCGTCGCCCTGTCCGAGGGCATCCTGCACGGCGGGCCGGAGGCGGTGCGCAAATACCGCGAATTCCTCTCGATGGGCGGCAGTGCCTGGCCGCTCGACGAGCTGCGCCACGCCGGCGTCGATCTGGCCACGCCCGCGCCGGTCAACGCGGCGCTCGAAAAGTTTGCCCGCATCGTTGCGGACGCGGAGCAGACGGCGGCCAAGCTCGGCCTGTAAGGCCGCAAACACGGGAAACAGCGCTTGCGGCGCTGAAAGTAAGAACGGAAAAGGGGAATCGTTATGAAAAAACTGTCCACCGCGAAAGTCTGGGCCTTTGCCACCGGCCAATTCGGCTGGAGCCTGATGAGCGGCCTCATCTCCAACTGGCTGATCTACTTCTACCAGCCCGATGAGACCGCCATCGCGCAGGGGCAGACGCTGTTCATCCCGCAGGGGCGCGTGATCCTGGGCATCGTCACCATCATCGGCGCCATCACCGCCTTTGGCCGCGTGTTCGACGCCGTCACCGACCCGCTCGTCGCCTCCTGGTCGGATCGCTGCCAGAGCCCCAAGGGCCGCCGCATGCCGTTTTTGCGCTTCGCGGCACTGCCGCTGGCGCTGTGCACCGTGCTCACGTTCTGGTCGCCGTCCGGCGAGCAGGGCTGGCTCAACGCCGGGTTCCTGTTCTTGATGATCACCGGCTACTATTTCTCCCTCACCGCCTACTGCACACCCTATAACGCCCTCATCTCCGAGCTGGGCCACACCCCCGACGAGCGCCTCAACATCTCCACCGTCATCTCGTTCACGTTCATCGCCGGCACCGCCATCGCCTACATGGCCCCGACCATCTGGGGCTTCTTCGTGCCGACCCTTGGCCGCGTCAACGCCATCCGCCTCACGTTCAGCCTGATGGCCGTGCTGTCTTTCATCTGCATGCAGGTGCCGGTCATGGCCATCAACGAGAAGGAATACGTCAACACCGTCCCCACCAAGGACAGCGCGTTCGGCTCGCTCACCGCCACGTTCAAAAACGGTGAGTTCCGCAAATTCGTCGCCTCCGATATCCTCTACTGGATCGCCATCACCATGTTCCAGACCGGCCTGCCGTTCTTCGTCACCAGCCTGCTCAAGCTGCCCGAGAGCATGACCACGCTCTACTTCGTCGGCATGACGGCGGTCTCGCTCGTGTTCTATCTGCCGGTCAACAAGCTGGCGCCCAGGCTCGGCAAGAAAAAGCTGATGGTCTTTGGCTTCGTCATCTTCTGCGCCGCCTACTTCTACACCGGCTTTTTGGGCAACATCCCCTTTGTCCCGGCGGTCGCGCAGGGTCTTGTGCTGACCGTGGCGGCGGCGCTGCCGATGGCCATCTTCGGCATCCTGCCGCAGGCCGTCGTGGCCGATATCGCCCAGAGCGACGCCAAGCTCACCGGCTCCAACCGTGAGGGCATGTTCTACGCCGCGCGCACCTTTGCGTTCAAGATGGGGCAGAGCCTTTCCATGCTGCTGTTCACCGCCATCTCCACCATCGGCGCCGGCACGGGGCTCGGCTACCGTATCACCGCTTTCTTGGCGGGCGCGTTCTGCGTGCTGGGCGCGCTTGTGTTCCTGTCCTACAACGAGCGCAAGATCAACAGCGTGATCGAGGAGAAGTAAGGCCATGGAAAAGCTCGTCCTACCCGAAGCGGGCTTTGCCGATACGCTCAAGACCGTTGTGGAGCCGTACCTGAACGCCCGCAAGACCGAATGCCCGCTGCCGCGCGGCGCGGGCAAGACACTCTATTGCGCGCACTACCGCGCCGACGCGCCCGTCGGCGTCGTGGTGATGAGCCACGGCTATACCGAGACCGAGGAAAAATACCGCGAGCCCATCTACTATTTCCTCCAAAAGGGCTTCCACGTCTACATGCCCGACCACTGCGGCCATGGCCGCAGCTACCGCCTCGCGGACGACCCCTGCCTTGTGCACGTCGACCGCTGGCAGCGCTATGTCGAGGATCTGCTCGCCGTGGCGCAGATGGCGCAAGCGCGATACCCTGACCTGCCGCTCTATCTCTACGGCCATTCGATGGGCGGCGGCATCGCCGCCGCGGCGCTGGCGCAGCAGCCGGCGCTGTTCCAAAAGGCGGTGCTCTCCTCGCCGATGCTCCGCCCGAAGACCGGCGGCCTGCCCTGGTGGGCGGCCCGCGCCGCCGCCTTTGTGCTGTGCGCCGTGGGCAGGGCCAGGACCTATGTCCCCGGCCACCACCCCTACGACGGCGCCGAGACCTTTGCGGACAGCGCCGCCACCAGCCCCGCGCGCTTTGCCTTTTATAACGAAAAGCGCAGGGCCGAGCCGCTTTACCAGATGAGCGGCGCCTCCTGCGGCTGGATGCGCGAGGCCGGGCGCCTGAGCGCGTACCTGCTGGGCAGGGGCGCAAAAGCCATCCGAACGCCGATCCTGCTCTTCCAGGCGGAAAACGATACTTTCGTCGATCCCGACGCGCAAACGCGCTTTGCCGACGCCGTCAACGCCGCCGGACATACCGCCGTCACGGTGGAAAGGGTGCCCGGCACCAAGCACGAGATCTTCAACGCCGACACCGCCTCCGTGGCCGCCTACTGGCAAAGAATCTTCGCTTTCCTCCAGGAGCCTGAGCAAAAAGGGTGAGCCGATTGTCCATCACCGCGCAAAACGGGCTGTTCCAGCTCGATACCCAAAACACCAGCTACCGGTTCCGGATCGACGAACACGGCGTGCCGGTGCACCTGTACTACGGCGCCCGTCTGCCGGTCGATGCCCCGCTGCCGCTGCCGCAGCGGCGGGACATCGGCTTTTCCGGCAACCCCGGCGATGTGAACGATGACCGCGGTTATTCCCTCGATACCCTCCCGCAGGAGATCCCCTGCGGCGGGTCGGGGGATTTCCGCGATCCCATGCTGGAGCTCGTGCACGCAAACGGCGCGTTGGCCGCCGATCTTCGCTGTCAAGGCCATGAGATCCTCCCAAGGGCTCTGCCGCTGCCCGGCCTGCCGGCGCTGTACGGCACGGGGAACGACCCGGGCGAAACGCTCATCGTCACCCTCAAGGACACCGGCTCCGATGTGTACGCAAAGCTCATTTACGGCGTGTTCGCGCGGCAGGATATCCTCACGCGCAGCGTGGTGATCGAGAATCGGGGCGCCAGTGAGGTCACGCTCGAGCGTGTGCTGTCGCTCGCCGTCGATCTCGACGCCGCCGACCTCACGATGACCGCTTTCTGCGGCCGTTATGCCATGGAGCGCCTGCCCGAGACCTGCCCCGTGGGGCGCATCAAGGCCGAGATCGGCAGTGTGCGCGGCCATTCCAGCCACCATTACAACCCCGCTTTCCTCCTGAGCCGCCCCGGCGCGACCGAGACGGCGGGGGAGTGCTGGGGCTTTTGCTTTGCCTACAGCGGCAATTTCATCGCCAGCGCGCAGGTCGACCAGACGGGCCGCACCCGCGTGCTGCTGGGCATCCATCCGCGGCGGTTCCGCTGGCGGCTGGAGCCGGGGCAGAGCTTCTCGGCGCCGCAGGTGCTTTTGTCCTACAGCGGCGCCGGCGCCGAGACCCTGAGCCATCACTTCCACGATGTCATCCGCGCGCACCTCTGCCGTGGGCCGTGGGCGGAGCGGGAGCGCCCGCTGCTGCTCAACAGCTGGGAGGCCGCGTATTTTGCCTTTGACCGCCCAAAGCTGCTCGCCCTCGCCAGACAGGCCGCGGCGCTGGGCATCGAAATGCTCGTGCTGGACGACGGCTGGTTCGGGGAGCGCGACTGCGACGAGCGCGCCCTTGGCGACTGGTTCGCCAATACACGGAAGCTCGGCGGCACGCTGGGCGCCCTGGCCGCGGACATCCGCGCCCTCGGCCTGCGGTTCGGGCTGTGGGTCGAGCCCGAGATGATCTCGGAGGACAGCGACCTCTACCGCGCCCACCCGGACTGGGCCGCCGCCGTGCCCGACCGCCCGCCGGTTCGCAGCCGCGGCCAGCTCGTGCTCGATATGACCCGCGCCGACGTGCGGGACTGGCTGTTTGCGTGCCTTTACGACATTTTGAACGAGTCGAAGGCCGACTATCTCAAGTGGGATTTCAACCGCAGCGTCAGCGATGCGTTCAGCGCCGCCCTGCCGCCCGAGCGCATGGGTGAATTCTACCACCGCTTCATTCTCGGCACCTACGACCTGCTCGAGCGCCTGCGCGCCGCTTTCCCGGCGCTGCTCATCGAGGGCTGCTGCGGGGGCGGTGGCCGCTTTGACGCCGGCATGCTCTACTATACGCCGCAGATCTGGTGCAGTGACGATACCGATGCCGTCGACCGCGTTTCCATCCAGTACGGTACCTCCTTTTTCTATCCGGCCTCCACGGTGGGCGCGCACGTCTCCGCCTGCCCCAACGCGCAGACCGGGCGCAGCGTGCCGCTCGCCACACGCGCGGAGGTGGCGCTGGCGGGCACGTTCGGCTATGAGCTCGACCCGGCCCGGCTCACGGAGGTTGAAAAAGACGACATCCTGCGCTATAATAAGCTCTATCACCGCGCGAACGGGCTCGTCCGCACGGGGGTGCAGTACCGCCTGAGCCCGCCGCGGGCAGAGCTTGCCGCCTGGGCCTTTGCCGCCAGGGATGGGAGCTGCCTGCTCGTCACCGTGGTGCGGATGCGCCCCGGCACGGCGGCGCCGCCCATCCCGCTGCGCGGGCTGGATGCTCACGCCCGCTACCGCTGCGCGGCGCTCGGCGAAACGCACACCGGCGCCGAGTGGATGGCCGCCGGGCTGTGTGTTGAGAGGGAGCTGCGGCAGTACGAGGCCGCGCTGCTCCTTTTGGAACGCGTCGGCCAAACCGGGGACAGGGAATAAAGGAGAGGGACTTTATGCACTACGATTCCGCCCAACAGATGTTCTTTTTGCTCGCCTACGGCTTTTTGGCGTGGGTGGTCGAGGTCATCTACTATGCCATCCGCAACAAGCGGTTCATCAACCGCGGCATTTTGTCGCTGCCCATCGATTTTGAGCTCGGCGTCGTGTTCTCGAACATCTCCGTCGTGCTGCCGACCCTGGGCCGCAACTACGCCGCCATGTACCTGCTCACCTTTGCCAACCTCATCATCGTGCGCGCGGTGCTGGGCTTTTTCGGCAGCCTGCTCACCAAAAACGCCAAATGGATGGAGGCCGCGCCCAGCGGCACCTGGCGTGGGCTGGCCCTCAACGCCGTCAGCGCCGGGGTCATCCTGATCATCTACCTGCTGCTCCAGCCGCTGATGATCGTGCTGGCCACCGTCATCCCGGACATCGTGCTCGTCATCGTGCGCATCGTGGCGTGGGTGCTCATCCTCATCGATTTCATCACGCTGCTCATCGCCGCCCACAAGGGCCGCGAGAACTATGAGGAATCCATGGAGCGGGGCAAGACCGACGAGCTCTCCGTCACCATCTCCCGCATGGTGTGGAAGCGCCTCGAAAAGGCCTACCCCGGCATCCGGGACGAGCAGAAGCGCGGCGAGATCGTTTTCGCCAAGGGCATGAGCCTTGACAAGATCATCTGGGTCTTCCTCATCTCCGCGCTGCTCGGCGATATCATCGAGACCTTCTACTGCCGCATCGTCGGCGGCACCTGGATGAGCCGCTCCAGCGTCGTGTTCGGGCCGTTCAGCTTCGTGTGGGGCATCGGCGCCGTTGTGCTGACCGTCAGCCTCATGCGCCTCAAGGACAAAAACGACCGCTGGGTGCTGCTGGCGGGCGCGCTGCTCGGCGGCGCGTTCGAGTACATGTGCTCGGTCTTTACCGAGATCGTGTTCGGCAAGGTCTTTTGGGATTACAGCTACATGCCGCTCAACATCGGCGGGCGCACCAACGTGCTGTTCATGTTCTTCTGGGGCATTTTGGGCCTTGTGTGGGTCAAGATCGCCTACCCGCCGCTCGACCGATTCATCGAGAAGTTCCCGCCCATCGCCGCCAAGGTGTTCACCTGGCTGATCATCGTGCTGATGGGCTTCAACGCGCTGTTCACGGCGGCGGTCATGCTGCGCTACAATGAGCGCAAGGAAAACCCGCAGCCGGCCAACGTGCTCGAGCGCTTCATCGACGAGACCTACGGCGATGACTTCGTCGAGCAGCGCTGGCAGAACATGGTCGATTCCTGAGCCGGTTTTTGAAAAAGCCTTTGCGGCTCCGCTGCGGCGGGGCCGCAAAGTTTTGCCGTTTTGTACGAATTTCCGGGTAAAATTTTGGCAATACTCTTGACAAATCTTTCCCGTTTGGCTATGATAGGTATTGCGTCGGCCTATGGGGATTTTGCGCCCTTTTGCGGCTTTCCCGCCGCGGCGCAAGGCCCGCAGCACCGCGCAAATACGCAAGAAAGGAGAAAAGAAATGCCTACTTTCAACCAGCTTGTTCGCAAAGGCCGTGAGGTCATGGCACACAAGAGCACGGCGCCCGCTTTGCAGCGCAGCTACAACTCGCAGAAAAAGCAGTACACCCAGCTCAACAGCCCGCAGAAGCGCGGCGTATGCACCGCGGTGCGTACGATGACGCCCAAAAAGCCCAACTCCGCGCTGCGCAAGGTCGCGCGTGTCCGCCTCACAAATGGTATCGAGGTCACTTC
>CANRBN010000061.1 GCA_947628865.1 uncultured Gemmiger sp. | reverse complement strand
TTTGGCAGGCGGCGGGCATGGCCCGCCGTGCGCAAAACCCCTCTTTTGCAGCGTGTCGAGTTTCTCGACACGCTGCGCCGGCCCCCGCAGCATTGCCCGCGGGGGCCGGCTTGTGCTTTGAACGGGCGAGGCGGTCATTCCGCCACGCGCCCGAGGGTGGTGTTGTCGGCCGTGCGCTCGCGCAGGGCCGCGACCGGGTGCTCGCCGTCCTGGTAGCGGTAGTCCTTTCCCATCGCCTCGATCTCCGCCTCGATGACGTTGTGGCTGGCGACCTTTTCGATGTCGGTGTTGACGGCCTTCTGGTAGGCGTAATAGTCGGCGTCCGGCTCAAGGCTCGCAAGCGGCACCACGTCCTCGCGCAGGGCGGTGTCGGTCACGGTGCTTTGGAGCACTCCGCGCACATACTCCTTCTGCGGGCCGAACTTGAGCAGCGCCGGGAAATCGCCGTCCGGGATGACCTCGCACCACTCCTTGCCCTCGTAGACCTTGAGCAGGTCGGCGGCGGTGTGCAGGTGGCTGAGCTCCATCTCAAAATGCTGCTCCCACAGCGTTTTGACATAGGGGTCGGTCTCGTCCTCGAACACGCTGTAATAAAGGTAGCACTCGGTGTACTCATGCAGCAGCAGGTTTTCGAGCCAGGTGCACTGCGGGTCGAGCAGCGCGCCGTACTGCGTCACATGCTGCTCCTCGATCATGCCGATCTCCTGGTACAGGCGCCGGCCCAATTCGCTGTCGTAGAAGCCGGCGATGTTCATATAGTAGTTCATCGTCTGCTGCTCGGCGGCGGTGAGGATGGCGGTGTCGAGCCTGGTGAGGGGGGCGGCGGTCTTGAGATCGCAGAAGCGGCGCACGCTGTCCAGCGGGTGGCGGTGCTCCGCCACGGTGGGGCGCCCGGGCATGATCTCGGTGTAGCTGCCCACCAGCCGCTCGGCGTGGATGCCGCGCTCCAGATCCAGCAGGTCGGCGTAGCGGTAGAGATGGTCAAAATCCTCGAGCAGCGCCAGATCCATCACCTGCGCCACATAGGGGTCCGGCTCGCGCTGCGCCAGGATCGCGGTCAGGTCGACGGCCAGCTGCTCATAGCTGATGGTGTGCTCGAGCTGGCTCTCGTCGGCGGGCTTGAGGCAGGCGATGCGCTTTTGCTGCTGCTGCTCGCTGCGGCGCACAACGGCCAGCGCGCGGCGCAGGTCATTGTCCGGGCACATGCGGTGGAACCGGTGCGAGAACCACACGGCCTCGTACTCGGTGCCGTTCATCAGGATGATGCGCACCTTGGTGTAGGGGTCGGTCTCGTTTTTGTCGTAGGGCCGGGGGTACAGGGCCTGCCAGTCGAGCCAGTAACGGTCGGCGGGCTTGGCGGTCTCTTTGAACGGGTTCATACGCTTTGCTCCTTTGTGTGCGTGGTGTTGGGCGGACTATCCCAAGTTTGCCCCAAAGGGCTGGCAAATAATCGGCATTGCTTTTTGCGGCAGGATTCGCTATACTGAACCTGTGTCAGTCTATGCCCGGCGCCGGTCGGGACGTTCCGCAGAAAGGCAGGTGAGTGCCGGCTTGAGCCTGATCTCGGGAGGCTTTTTTGCCTTTTTGGCGCTGACCTGCGCCGCCTACTATCTGCTCCCGCCCCGCTGGCAGGACCCGCTGCTGCTCGCCGCCAGCCTGGGCTTCGCGGCGGCCGCCGGCCCCTGGACGCTGGGCGTGCTGTGCGCCGAGGCGGTCGTCACCTACGCAGCCGCCCTTTTGCTCGAGCGCCTGCGCGGGCGCGCCCGCACGGCGGCGCTGTGGGGCGGCATCGCGCTGCTGCTGGCGGCGCTGCTGGCCTTTAAATATGCCGACCTGCTCGCCGGCCACGCCACGGCGCTGGGCCGCCTGCAGGCGCTGGGCATCAGCTTTTATACGCTGATGGCCATCGGCTATCTGGCGGATGTACACGCGGGGGCCGTATCGGCGGAGCGCAGCCCCGTGCGCTTCGCGCTGTTTTTGAGCTTTTTCCCGCATTTGAGCTCGGGCCCCATCGGGCGCGCCGGGGAGCTGCTGCCGCAGCTTTCGGCCCCGCGCGCGTTTGACTATGACCGCTTTGCCCGCGGCTTGACCCGCATGCTGTGGGGGTATTTCAAAAAGACCGTCATCGCCGACGGCCTGGCGCTGGCCGCGGATCCGGTCTTTAACGACCCGGCGTCCTTTTCTGGGCCGGTGCTGGTGCTGGCCGTGGGGCTGTTCACCTGCCAGCTGTACATGGATTTTTCCGGCTACAGCGATATCGCCTGCGGCCTGGGCGAGATGTTCGGCATCACCTTGCGGGAGAATTTTGCCCGCCCATTCTCAGCCGTCAACTTTTCCGGCTTTTGGAGCCGCTGGCACATCAGCCTGTCCAGCTGGTTCCAGGACTATCTGTTCCTGCCGCTGGCCTGGGCCGATACCTCCCGCCTGAGCGCAGGCCGCCTGCGGCGCCTGCCGCCCGAGCTGTGCGTCGCGGTGGTGTTCATGGTATCCGGGCTGTGGCACGGCAACACCTGGCCGTATCTCGCCTGGGGCATCGTGCAGGCGGCGTACCGCGTGGGGGAGGAGCTCCTGCACCGGCGGTTCGGCAAGCCGAAAAAGCATCCCGCGGCGGGCCTTGTGCTGGCCAAGCGGCTGGGCGTGCTGGCGCTGTGGAGCCTGAGCCTCGTGCTGTTCCGCATCGGGCAGCAGCCGGCTGCCGCCGCCGCGGACTGCCTTTTCTACTACCGGCACATGCTGGCCGGCTGGGGCGCGCTGCTCCGCCCGGCGCTGCTGGTGGGCCAGCTGCGCGCCATGAGCATCGGCAAAAAATACCTGCTGTACATGGGCGCGTCGGCGCTGCTCTATAACGGCGTCGAGCACGCCGCCGCGGGGGCGGGCACCGACGCCGCCGGCTGGCTGCGCGCGCGCCGCCCGGGCGCGCGCGTGGCGCTCTATTACCTGCTGGCGCTGCTGATCCTGTGCTTTGGCCGGCTGGGCGCCTCGTCCTTTATCTACTTCCAGTACTAAGGGGGCATGGTCTTTGCCGCAAGCTGTGTTGGAAAGGCCCGCCGCGCCGCCCCGCCAGGGCGGTGCGCTGCTGCGCCTTGTGCGCGGCGCGGCGCTGTTTTTGCCGCTGGCGGTGCTGGTGGCGGCGGTCAACGTCACGGTGGATCCGGCCAGCCTGTTCCACCGCGATTATGAGTACAGCGTCGCCCGCATCGTGACCGGCGGCCAGAATGCCGCCAACCTCAAAAACATGGACGACCGCACGTTCCAGCGGGACTGCGCCGCGCTGCTGCCGGCGGCGCCCGGCACGCTGGTGCTGGGGGCCTCGCGCTGCCTGCAGGTCACGGCGCGCACCGTGGGCGACGATACCCTGTTCAACGCCGGCGTGACCAACGGCGACCTGCGGGACATGGTCTCGCTGTACATGCTCTACCGGCAGCTGGACAAGCAGCCGCGCCGCGTCATTTTGATGGCGGATTACTGCCTGTTCAACCCCGCCAAGCTGGACGGCCGCGCCTACACCGAGGGCTATGCCGAATTCGCGCGCCGCACCGGCACCGAGGAGCTCAAGACCGCCCGCAGCGTCGAGAAATGGCGCCAGCTGTTCGCGCCGACGTATTTCCAGTCCGCCCTCGCGTACCTCGAGGTGGGCGCGAACCGGGCCGACGGGCCGCAGCCCACCACCGATTATGAGACCGACACCGACATGCGCCGCTCGGACGGCAGCTACAGCTACAACGCCGCCTTCCGCGCGCAGACGGCGGCCCAGCGCATGGCCAGCGGCTGGACCACGGCGTGGGACATCGCCTACAACATGGGCGCCTACGCGCAGGATTCCCCCGTGCTGCGCGCCCAGTTCGAGCTGTTCGTGGCCGAGATGCAGGCCGACGGCACCGAGGTCGTGCTGCTGCTGCCGCCCATCAACCCCTACATGTACGACCTGATGGCCGCCGACCCCGGCTATGTGCGCCAGCTGCAGCTGGAGGATTATTTCCGCGCCTTTGCCGCCGAGCACGGCATCCCCGTGGCGGGCAGCTACGACGCCCGCGCGCTGGGCCTTTCCGAGGACGATTTTTACGACGCGCTGCACTGCTCTCTGGAGGCCACGGCCCGCTACTGGCCCGACGCGCTGAAGGGAGCGCCCGCCCCATGACCGACCTGCTCGTCATCGGCGGCGGCGCCGCCGGCCTGATGGCCGCGGGCGCGGCCCGGGCGCGGGGGCTGGCCGTCACGGTGCTGGAGCACAACGCCCGCGGCCCCGGGCGGAAGCTGCTGCTCACCGGCAAGGGGCGCTGCAACCTCACCAGTGACTGCGAGCCGCGGGATTTTCTCGCGTTCGTGCGCCGCAATCCGCGGTTTTTGTACTCGGCGCTGGCGGCCTTTCCGCCGCGGGCGGCGATGGAGCTGTTTGAAAGCCTCGGCGTGCCGCTCAAGACCGAGCGCGGGCGCCGCGTGTTTCCCCGCAGCGACCGCGCCGCCGATGTGCTCGCCGCGCTGCGCGCCTACGCGGCCGGCAGCACTTTTGTGCCCGCCCATGCCGACGCGCTGCTGCTCGAGGGCGGGCGCTGCGCCGGCGCCGCGGCGGCGGGCCGGCCCTACCGCGCCGCCGCCACGCTGCTGTGCACCGGCGGCATCAGCTACCCCGCGACCGGCTCGGACGGCAGCGGCTACCGCCTGGCGGAGCAGGCCGGGCATACCGTCGTGCCGCCGCAGCCCTGCCTGTGCGCGCTCAAAAGCCCCGACCCCGACTGCCCCCGCATGGCGGGGCTCAGCCTGCGCAACGTGCGGCTGACGCTTTTGCGCGATGAAAAGCCGCTGTTTGCCGAGCAGGGCGAGGCGCTGTTCACCCATTTCGGGCTCTCGGGGCCGCTCGTGCTCACGGCCAGCAGCTATGTCGAGGACATGGCCGCGCACCGCTATGCGTGCGAGCTCGACCTCAAGCCGGCGCTGGACGAAAAGGCGCTGTACGACCGTCTCACGCGCGACGCCGCCGCCCTCGGCGCAAGGCGCGCCGCCGCCCTGCTCGACACGCTGCTGCCGCGCAGCATGCGCGCGCCGGCGCTGGGGCGCTGGGGCATCGGGGCCGGGATGGCCGCCGCCCAGCTCACCAAGGGGCACAAGCTCGCGCTCGTGCGGCTGCTCAAGCACTGGCGCGTCGAGGTGTGCGGCCTGGGCGATGCCGAGCACGCCGTCATCACCGCGGGCGGCGTCGATGTGCGCGGCGTCGACCCCAAAACCATGCGGAGCCGCCTGTGCCGCGACCTCTGTTTCGCCGGCGAGGTGCTGGACGTCGACGCCCGCACCGGCGGCTACAACCTGCACATCGCCTGGTGCACCGCGCAGGCCGCCGTGCGCGGCCTTACACAAAAAGGGGAGGCTTTCCCATGATCTCTGTCGCCATCGACGGGCCCTCCGGGGCCGGCAAATCCAGCATGGCCAAACGCCTGGCCGCCGAGCTCGGCTATACCTACGTCGACACCGGCGCCATGTACCGCGCCATCGGCCTGTACGCGCTGCGCCATGGCGCCGACCCGCACGACGAGGCCGCCGTCGCCGCGCTGCTGCCGGCCATCCGGCTGGACATCACCGTGCAGGACGGCGCGCAGCACATCTTTCTCAACGGCGAGGACGTCTCCGCCGCCATCCGCACCGAGGAGGCCGGCATGGCGGCCAGCGCCGTGGGCACGCTGGGCCCGGTGCGGGCGTTTTTGCTCGAGACGCAGCGCGCGCTGGCCCGCAGCCGTGACGTGCTGATGGACGGGCGGGATATCGGCACCGTCGTGCTGCCCGGCGCCACGGTCAAGATCTACCTCACGGCCAGCGCCGCGGCGCGCGCCCTCCGCCGCTGCAGGGAGCTGCGGGAGAAAGGCCAGCCGGCGGACTATGCCACGGTGCTCAGGGACATCGAGGCGCGCGACTGGCAGGACAGCCACCGCGCCATCGCCCCGCTGCGCCAGGCGGAGGACGCCGTCCTCGTCGATACCAGCGACCTGGACATCGACGAAAGCTTTGCCGCGCTCAAAAAGATCATCGCCGAAAGGACCGCCCGCCCGGCCTGAGAGGGCGGCGGGCCTGCATAGGAATGGAAAAAACAGAAAAGGCGGGGAAAGTCGATGCTGTTATACTGGTTCATCCTGCTGCTCGCGTGGGTGCTCGTGCACCTGTTGTTCCGCGTCGAGATACGGGGCCGCGAAAACCTTGAGGCCGCCAAGGCCGGCGGGCCGCTGGTCATCGCGCCCAACCACATCTCGATGCTCGACCCGGTTTTTGTCGCCGTCGCCGTCATGGACTGGGGCCGCATGAACATCCTCGCCAAGCAGGAGCTGTTCCAAAACCCGCTGCTCGGCTGGTTTTTCCGCACGCTCGGGGCTGTCGCCATCGACCGCGGCAAGGGCGATACCTCCACGCTCGACAGGGTGACCGCCGCCTGCAAAAACGGCACGCGGCTGCTCATCTTCCCCGAGGGCACGCGCACAAAGACCGGCAGCCTCGGCCCGCTCAAGGGCGGGGCGTTCCTCATCGCCGGGCAGAGCGGCGCGTCGATGCTGCCCTGCCGCATCATCTACGGCACAAAGGACGGCAGGATGCATCTTTTTTGCCGCGTGCGGCTGTGCTTCGGGCCCGCTTTGCCGCCCGAGACCTTTGCCATCACCGACCCCGACCGCAAGCTGGCGGCGCTGCGCGGCATGAAGAACACCCTCAAAACGCAGCTCGAGACGCTGCTGGAACGCAACCGCTTCGAGCAGGCGGCGCCGCGGGGCGGCCGCTGAAGAGAAAACGGACGGCAGCCCGGCTTTTGCCCGCTCCCGACGGAGGCTTCCATGGAGATCATCCTTGCCAAAAGCGCCGGCTTCTGCTTTGGCGTCGACCGCGCCGTCAAGCGCACCTATGACCTGCTGGCCGAGGGGCGCCGGGTCGCCACGCTGGGGCCGCTCATCCACAACCCGCAGGTCGTCGCCGACCTTGAGCGCCGCGGCGTGCGCACCTGCGCCGATGCCGCCGCCGTGCCCGCCGGGTACGAGGTCGTCCTTCGCAGCCACGGCGTGCCGCGCGGGGTGTACGACGCGCTCGCCGCGCGCGGGCTGACCGTGCACGACGCCACCTGCCCCTTTGTGGCCAAGATCCACCGCATCGCCGCCGAGGCCGGCGCCGCCGGCGCGGTGCTGCTCGTGGGCGGCGACGCGGCCCATCCGGAGGTGCAGGGCATCGTCGGGCACACCGCGGGGCCGGTGCGGGTGTTTGCCGATGCGGACGCTTTGCGGGCGCTTTTGCCCGAAATCGGGCACGACACACCGGTTTATGCCGTAGCACAGACCACTTTGAGCGTGCAAAACTGGGAAAACTGCAAAGAAACTTTAAAAAAATGGTGTACAAATCTAAAAATATTTGATACAATATGTAATGCAACGTGGACAAGGCAGCGGGAGGCCGAGGAGCTCAGCCAACGGTGTGACCGGATGGTCATCATCGGGGGGCGGCACTCCTCCAACACCCAAAAGCTGTTGCAGGTCGCCGCGCGGCACACGCGGGCCGTTACGGTCGAGACAGCGAGGGAACTGGATCGGTCGTGGCTGGCGGGCGCCAAAACGGTGGGCGTGACGGCAGGGGCTTCCACTCCTTCGTCTGTAATCGAGGAGGTACTTATCACTATGAGCGAAGAAATCCGTGACGACATGAGTTTTGCCGAGATGCTGGATGCGTCCGAGGCAAAGCCGCTGTATGTGGGCAAGATCGTCAAAGCCGTGGTCGTGGAGGTCACCCCGACCGAATGCAAGGTCGGCATTGACGGCTCCAAGCATACCGGTGTCGTCCGTTTGGAAGAGATGACGCGCGACCCCAACGCCAAGATGGAGGATCTCGTCAAGGTCGGCGACGAGCTCGAGCTGGTCGTGGTCAAGACCAATGACCAGGAGGGTGTCGACACGCTTTCCCGCGTGCGGTTCGAGGCCCAGAAGGGCATGAAGGACGTCGCCGAGGCGTGCGAGAACGGCACCGTCATGGAGGGCGATGTCGTCGAGGCCAACAAGGGCGGCGTGGTCGTGATGGTCAAGGGCGTGCGCGTGTTCGTGCCGCGCAGCCAGGCCACCATGCGCCGCGATGAGGACTACACCAAGCTGGTCGGCAGCCATGCGCGCCTGGTCATCACCGAGTGCGCGGGCCGCAAGATCGTGGGCAGCATCAACAAGGTCACCGCCGAGGAGAACAAGGTCAAGCGCGAGGAGTTCTGGAAGACCGTCGAGGTCGGCAAGCATTACCAGGGCACCGTCAAGAGCCTGACCAGCTACGGCGCGTTCGTCGACGTCGGCGGCGTGGACGGGCTGTGCCACATCAGCGAGCTGTCCTGGTCCAACATCAAGCATCCGTCCGAGGTCGTCAACGTCGGCGATGTCATCGACGTCTACGTCAAGAGCTACGACCCCGAGGCCCAGAAGGTCTCGCTCGGCTACAAGAAGGACGAGGACAACCCCTGGGAGCAGCTCAAGACCGATATCCCTGTCGGCACCGAGTTTGACGCCCCCGTCGTCTCCATCACCAAGTTCGGCGCGTTCCTGCGCATCCTGCCCGGCGTGGACGGCCTTGTCCACATCAGCGAGATCAGCCATGACCGCGTCAACAAGGTCAGCGATGTGCTGAAGGTCGGCGACCAGGTGCGCGCCAAGCTGCTCGGCGTCGATTTTGACCGCAAGCGCATCAGCCTGTCCATCAAGGCCTGCCTGGACGAGATCGCCGACGAGGCCAGGGAGACCGCCGGCGAGGTCATCGACGATCTCAAGGAGACCGCCGAAAAGGCCCAGCCCGCCGTCGAGGCGGTCGCCGAAAAGGTCAAGCCGACCGTCGAGGCCGTGGCCGAGGCCGTCGAGCCCGCCGTCGCCGAGCTCAAGGAGGCCGCCGGCAAGGCCGCGCAGGCCGTGAAGGAAGCCGTGGACGAGGTCAAGGCCAAGGCCGGGCAGGCCGCTGCCGAGGCCGCCGAGCCCGAGGCGCCCGCTGAAAAGCCCGCCGACGAGCCCAAGCCGACCGACGAAGCGTAAGGATCGCACAAAATCTTGAGCCGGAGCCTGCCCCGCACTGTGGACGGGCTCCGGTTTTTAAACGGGGGAACGCGCATGGACAGGCTCAAGGCCCTGCTTGGCCGGTATTATGAGGCGCTTTCCTACCTGTTTTTCGGGGCGCTGGCCACGGTGCTCAGCTTTCTGCTGCTCAACGTGTTCACGGCGCTGTTCGGCGTGGGGTTCGCCACCGGCGCCGGCAACGTGCTCAACAACGCCCTGTGCATCCTGTTCGCCTACTGGACCAACCGCACGTTCGTATTCAAGAGCAAAAGCGCCGGCGCGGCCGCCCGCAAGGAGTTTTTGCAGTTCGTCTCGGCGCGCCTCTTCACCGCCGCGCTCGACCAGCTCATCATGTGGCTGGGCGTCGGCGTGCTGGGGGCAAGGCTGTTCGGCCCCGACGGCGCCGCCGCGGTGCTCCCGGCGATATCCCCGGCGCTGTGGGCCAACCTGGTCAAGCTGTTCAGCCAGGTGGTGGTCATCGTCTCCAACTATGTGTTCAGCAAGCGCATCGTCTTTAAAAACAAGCAATAAAAGGAGGTCTTTCGCATGAAACACAAGATCCGCGGCGGCGCGTTCCGCCTGGTCGGGCTGATCCTGGGCATCGTTGCCACCAGCATCGGCACCACGGCCATCATCTTTTCGGCCCTTGGCATGCACCAGGCGCACCTGTGCAAGCATTGCAGCAAGGGGGCGGCGTTCAAGTGAGCCACTATACCCGCGAACAGCTGCTGGCCAAGGTCGACCACACGCTGCTCAAGGCGGACGCGACCTGGGGCGAGATCCGGGCACTCTGTGACGAGGCCATCGCCAACCGCACCGCCTCGGTGTGCATCAACACCTGCTGGGTCAAGCCGGCGGTCGAGTACATGGCGGGCCGCATCCCGGTGTGCTGCGTGGTCGGCTTCCCGCTCGGCGCCATGGACACCGCCTCCAAGGCCTTTGAGGCCGCCACCGCCGTTGCCAACGGCGCCGAGGAGGTCGACATGGTCATCAACATCGGCTGGCTCAAGGAGGGCCGGTACGACGATGTCCGGGCCGACATCGCCGCCGTCAAAAAGGCGGTGGGGGACAAGTGCCTCAAGGTCATCATCGAGACCTGCCTGCTGACCGACGCCGAAAAGGAAAAAATGTGTGACATCGTGCCCGAGGCGGGCGCCGATTTCATCAAGACGAGCACCGGCTTTTCCACCGCCGGCGCCAC
>CANRBN010000060.1 GCA_947628865.1 uncultured Gemmiger sp. | reverse complement strand
ATGTCATTGAATACAACTGCGTCACCGGCGCCGTGTACGCCGTCTGGTACTCGGACGAAACGGATTTCCAGACGAAACCCTATACCGAGTTTGCCGGGAACGACCGCACCTTTGAGGCGCGCTTGAAGGCGCGCCCGCTCATCGGCTACTACGGCGGCAGCGGCATCGACTACGCCCGGGTCGGCCAGATGCCGGTGCCCCAGCTCACCCTGACGAACGCCGAGACGCTGCGCCTGCGCATCACCATGCCGAGCGCGCCGCTGTTCGGCGCCAGCTTTGCCGATGGCACCATCGGCCTTGAGATCACCGTGACCGGCAAGACGAGCGGCAATACCCTCCACATTTCCGACCGGACGACCAAACAGCTCCTGCTGGATGCCGGCAAGAACGGCGACCTGCTGCTGGACACGCTCGATGAAGCCGCCCATGCCGCTGCGCCGACCGGCAATCAGCTGAACGGTCAAACATACGGTATGCCGTTCAAAAAATGGGAGGACGTGAGCGGCGCCACGAACCCGCTCTACCCCGGCGAGGACATCACCGTCACCGTGACGGCCTACTACAACGACACGGACAAGACCTACCTTTCCCAGAGCGCCAGCGTGACCTGCAACAGCCTGTTCGCGGATCTGGATGGGGACGCCACGGGGCACACCGCCGTGATCGTCTACGGGCGGCATCTGCAAAACCTCAACAGCACAGTTTCCGGCGCGGCTTACGCGGTCGACAAGCTGAACATCACCCAGGCCGCGCAGCAGCGCGCGCTGGATTTTTCCGCCACAGCCGCCGGCGAAGACCCCATCTATTCCTGGGCCAGCACCTACACGGGGAGCGGCGCGCCCACCTACCGCACATTTACGCCCATCGACGACCGTGTGTCCTACAACGGCAACAGCCTGCCCATCCGCATGCTGTACTCGACCGGGGCGGGCGGCCTGTTTGGCCAGGTCAAAACCGGCTCGACCGTCGAATGGAACAACATCGTCCTCATCGATACCAAGGTGAAGACCGAGGAAGCCCGGGTCGGCGCGCTGGCCGGTCAGGTCACCAACGCGCACATCAAAAACTGCCAGGTCTACCTGGAAGACCCGACACCGTACAGCGCCCCGGACCATCTGACGCCCGATCCGTGGCTGGAAACGTCCAGCCACACCATCGGCGGCCTTGTGGGCCAGGTGAAAGGCGCCAACAACTCCATCACTGACAGCTTTGCCGCCACCGTGATCAGCGGCGGGACTGGTGTGAGCGGTCTTGTCGGCTCGATGTACGGCGGCAGCACGCTCACTATTGACCGCTCCTACGCCGCCTGCCACCTGACGGCCACGAGCAACGGTGTGTCTCCCACCGTGTGCGGCCTTGTCGAGGTCGGCGGCGACGACGCCAACCTGACCGTTACCAACTGCTATGCCGCCGGCATCATTACGGGTGGCTATCTTGTCTCCGGGTTGGCCTTTAAATCACCAGCCGATGCCCAGAACAGCAGAGTCACCATCAACGATTCTTACGCCGCCGTGCGCTATGGCGCACTTAAGGAGTTCGCCAGTGTCTTCGGCACGGTACGACAAGACGCCACCAACGTCTCCGGCGACCATGTCTACTACGTGGCCCAGAGCGGCATCGACTACTTCAACCCCAGCTTCGGCACAAAGGTGTCGGCCAAGGAGCTTTCCGAGATGGAAAAGACCGGCGCCGCCAACACGCTTGGCGGCGACTGGTACCACCTGCCCGCCGAGAAGGAGGGTGCGACCCCGCCCACCAACCCGACCTACGCCACTTTCCCCTACAACCAAACGGCGGAGACCAAAGACCTTTCCACGCCATACCCCTACCCGCAGCTGTTGATGCGCGATGCCGCCGGCGATCCCATCAAGAATTCCGAGGGCGAAACCCTGCCCATGCTCCACTACGGCGACTGGCTGGAGAGCGAGGAAGCCGGCGCTTTGTTGGTCTATTATGAGGCATATAAAAACGGCGCCGCCACCACGTACGGCTTCTATGCGCTGGGGCTGGCGGAGGATGGCACCGTTACATCCGTGCTCAACACGCTGCACAGCGACACGACGGACCGCGTCACCCTTGACGGCTACCGCCTGATCAGCGCCGCCGACCTGACGAATGCCAAATATACAATCGACGGCGGCGCGCATACCGCCCTGACATCGGAACCCGACACGGGCCTGACCGTCGCTTTGGCCGCCGCGCTGAAGGATGTCACCGAGTTTGCGGAGTACAAAAATGTATATACCTTTGCCACCGACGATATGCCCGTTGAATACTACCACAAGCTGGAGCTGAACGGGCAGACCTTCTATTACAACCCGCATTTTGCCTGCGAGGCCTACACCGTGCCGGCCGGCGCCGACGCGCCCGGCAAGCCCAAGGAATGGCTTGCCAAGCCGGGCGCCGGCGGCAAGGAGAATGGTACGGGCACAGCCGCGGCCGAGCCGGACGGCCAATATGCCAACTGCGTTGTGGTGCGCAGCCCGCGGCATGTGGCCTTTATGGCCGCTTACACCAATGGGGTCACGAGCGGCACGGTTCCCGCTGCCCAGACCGCCGCGCAGGGCTGGAGCTACCACCAGCTGCTCAACATCGATTACAGTACCTATACCGCCGGCGCCATCACGGCGGGCGGCACGGGCACGGGCAGCGCGGATAACGTTGGCACGGAAAACACCCCCCAGCACCCGGCAGCCTTGGGCGGCAGCGGCAGCTATGACGGCCATGACCACTACATCGAGGGCATATACATCGGCGGCAGAAGCCAGAACGGCAGCACAGCGATCGACAAGAACATCGGACTGTTCGGCACCTTGGCGGGCAGCGCGACCGTCCAAAACATCACCTTCGACGATAGCAATCTCGAAATCAATAGCACCGTCAGCACCGTCGGCATACTGGCCGGTTCCACCGAGGGCAGCACCGCCATCACCAACTGCACCAGCATCGATACTATCATCAACGCCGCAAATAGCAGCAACACCGGCGCGCTGGTGGGCCGCGCCGCCGGCAGCACGACCATCACGGGCTGCGGCGCCTACGTCAACAATCCTGCCACCAATTACACGGCCCGCACCATCACCGGCGGCACCACGGTCGGCGGCCTGATCGGCACGGTCGGCAGCGGCACGACGGTCAAAGAGAGCTACGCGGCCGTCCAGGTCAATGGCAAATCCAACGTCGGCGGCTTTGCCGGGCAGATCAACGGCAGCAACGGCATGTCGGACTGCTACGCCGGCGGCAATGCCAGCGGCTATTACCAAACCAGCACAAGCCTGACCTTCATCAACGTCACCGCCACAGGGAGCAGCGGCCGCGCGGGCGGCTTTGTCGGCAAACTGATGAACTTCGTGCAGGGCGGGACCGAAGAATCGCCCACCTTTGAGAAAGCAAACGAGTTCAAGCTCACCGGCACGCTGTATTCCACCTGCTCGGTCAAGGGCGAGAAGACCGGCCTGTTCGCGGGCGAGATCGTGGACTGCACGGTCAAGTATAAAGACAACCCGGCCTACACAAAAGATGGCACCCCCATCGCAGATTGGCTGAAAAATAACGCCACCGTCTACGGCATCGGCACTGCCTTTGACAAGGACGGCAAGCGCGCGGCGCCCACCAACGCCGGCACCGAGAAGCAGTATTTTGCATCCGCTGCTGAGATTTTGAAGCAGGCCACAGATCCGGTTGACACGACGCCCTATAGCCCCACTATCTGTACGGGCAACTACCCCTACGCCACCGGCCAAAAAAACCACCACGGCGACTGGCCGGCGTTCGAGGGCGCCTTCTACTGGGAGCTGGAGAACAACGCATATCACTATTCCGTCCACGCCGCCCTGGGCGATGCCATCTTTGACATGAGGAACGACCTCTGCACCGACCGCCACGCCGGGGCCGAGACCCTGGACAACAAAATCACCGACTGGGGCTATGGCCTGTTCAGCAACGCGGCGGACATCGAAGGCTCGCTGAAAAACATCGCGACCAATAATTTTGGCGGGGTCGACGAAACCGACGCCGCCACGGGCGCGCTGTCCGCAGAATTCAAGGCGGCATACCCTGCGACCTTTGTTATGGTCAAGCCTGCCGAACCAACCGCGGTAAGCAAATCGTATAGCTCCTTTGAGCTCACCGAAAAATCCAACCGGTACTTTGAACTGGACCGCCGCTTTGCCGATGCCATCGACGTGGTCTACACTATAAGTCGTGACAAGCCCACCAATATGGGCAATGGCACGGCCACCACGGACCACCCGGATTGGAGGCCCTACTACATCCGCACCGTGCAGCAGCTGGACTGCATCCCGAGCAGCCAAAATTTTACCTTTGCGCAGACCCATGATATATACGGGGAGGATTACGGTGAAAGTACCTATCAGACCACCGACTTTGTAGGGTCGTACAACGGCAACGGCTACCGCATTTTGGACCTGCAGGCCGCTAAAGGGCTTTTCGGCACCATCAATAGCGGCAATTATACCAACGATGTCACGCTTGAAAATATCATCCTCTATTCTCCCAAGGGGAACGCTGTAATCGGTGGTGAGAATTTCGACAGCACCTTGGGTGCTCTGGTCTCCACCGCCTTTGGCGGCACCGTCACGATCAAAAACTGCATCGTCGCCGGGTACACCGTTAAAAATCAGAGCTATGGTCTCGGCGGTCTGGTCGGCAATGTCCTTTACGGCTGTAGCCTGAAGATCGAGCAAAGCGCCGCCGTCGTCAAGCTGGAGGGCAACACCTCTGATGGTATCGGCGGGCTTGTGGGCGGGGTGCTTGGCGGCGCCACCGTCAAAATCACAAACAGCTACGCGGGCGGTTCCATCACCAGCGGCGGCTCTACAGGTACGTGCGGCGGCATTACCGGCAAAATCAAAGGCCCTTCGACCTGCACGTATGATCACGTCTATTCCTACATGGACATGAGCGGCGCCCCCAGCTCAACCATCTATGGCATTGGCCCCGGCGCTGCAACAGCGGGCAACTATAACAACTGCTACTACTGGTCCGGCGGCCTGCCGGCGGGCGTAACGGCGAAGGACCCGACCGGGGCCGACATCACCCCGTGCAAGCTGGCCGATTTGACCGCGCTGAAGAACGACAGCACCAACGCTTTTTACAACAGCAACGCCCAGCACACCTTTATACCCGACACGGTCGAAACCCACGATGAAAACACGCGGCTCACAAACGGCCTGACCGACAAGAACAGCACCACCCCCTACCCCTACCCGGCCGTGGTACATGAGCTTGAAGCGGACGGGACCTATAGCACCACCGAGTACATCCACTATGGCGAGTGGCCGTCGAACATGGCCGCCGCGTTCTACTGGGAAAAGGAGCAGGTCTACAGCTGGAACGCGACGGAATCGAAATGGGTGCCCTACGGCGAACCCGAGTACCATTACCACCTGATGGGCGTCAGCGAGCTATCGGAGAAGGCGAACAAGACCCTTGACGTGGATACCCTGTGTAAGCTGCGCCACGACGACGACGGCAAGATCCACCAGATCGACCACTACGGCTACGGCGTGCTGACCACGGGAGACGGAAACCCGGGTAAATGGTGGGGCGGCGAGGACTGCGATATGAAGGTTCCCGTGACCAAGATCTCCTCGTTTACGGATGATGAAAAGGCGGTCAAAGCGCTCATCGAAAAGGAGCTTGGCGTTTCTACGAATTATTTTGGCGTGTACCAGTGCGACAAAGAGCTTAGTCATGTGAATTTTAAGTACAATCAGTACAAGTACGAGCTGTCGATTCCTGGCGCCCCCACCAGGATGGTCTACTTCGCCATCGACTTTGCGGATCTGTACCAGAATGAGAAGCACGACGATAACAATACCTTCACGATCCGCGCGATGCGGCAGCTGGACAACATCATCGCCAGTACGCCCAACACGTACGTGCAGGATCATGACGTCGGCGCTGTGGGGTACTTGCCTGAGACTGCCACTCACAATGGTGATGATGTTAAGCCTGCCGTCGATGGGAGCAGCCTTCCCGCCAGCTATGAATACAGCGACTATACGGCTCCCGATATTGAGTCGCTCACCTACGACGGCCAACACTACCGCATCCTTGAGCTGAGCCTCTACTCGAGTGACGACGTGGCGCTGTTCAAAATCGCGAGCGGCCAAAACAAGCTCGAAAACATGGTGCTGTACTCGCCCAGCGGAACGGCGAGGATCGAAGCGACCGACGTCCAGAAGGCCGTGGGCGGGCTTATCGCGTATCTGGATATAGATCATGATAACGCCGGTTGGCGCACGACCATTACGAACTGCGCCGTGGCCGGGTACACCTTCTACACCCCGCGCAACACCGCGGGCGGGCTGGTGGGCTACGCCAACCATGATTTGACCATAACAAACTGCGAGGCCGTCAACACCTTCCATCGGCGGTATGATGATGAGATCAGCACCAATGAGAACCCCCTGGGCATAGGCGGTCTTGTGGGCCCCGTGGGCAACGGCCACGACGGCAAACCGAGCCTGAAAATACAAAACAGCTACGCCGGCGGCGTGATCGACGGCAACAGCACGGAGGGCTCCGTGGGCGGCCTGTACGGCGGTGGCCGTGCGCCCGAGCCCTCCGCCTTGAACATCTCGAAGGCTTACAGTTATATGAATCTCCACAACTGCTGGATGGACACCTCGAATCTGGACTGGACAGACACGGAAACCGTCAACACCCGGAAAGAGGTCAACACCATCGGGCACGGCGCGAGCAGCTCGACTCTCTACTATTACAATGGGAGCGGCTACCTGCCCACCTATAGCACCACAACAGAGTGGAATCACAATCAGAACGTCCTTGCACAGGGCGCACCTACAACCAACCTTGGGTCTATAAGCAGTATCGGCCAACAGCCCGCCAAGTCCTATGTGCCCGGAAGTAATGGCCTTGAGGATCAACACCAGCAAACCAGTCTCAAGGCCGTTGTTACCGACGCCGACGGCAAGTACGTCCACTACGGCATCTTGCCGGGCGACCTCCTCGGAACGATCAGCGCCGCGCCCGCGATGGATGGCCCGGGGATCATCGAGCTTACCTGCATCTGCACCGAAAAATGCACCGAGGACAGCGTCTGTGAAACCTGCCCGGTCTGCAGCGTTGACTACAACGCCTGCCAGCCGACCGACCCGACCGGTGACGAACCGAGCGGTGATGAACCGGGCGAGGGCGAACCGACGCCGGAGCCAAGCGCAACACCCGCGCCCGAAGCAACGCCGGAGCCCGAGACCACGCCCGCGCCGGAAACGACGCCAGAGCCGGAGGCAACACCCGAACCCGAAGCGACAACCGAGCCGGAGGCAACGCCCGAGTCGGAAGCCACGCCCATGCCCGATACGATACCCGAGCCAGAGACGACGCCCGTGCCCGAGACGCCCTCCGCGCCCGCCGGTGACGAAACGCCGGAGTCCACGCCCATGCCCGCGGAGGCGGCGCCCGGGGAAGGAGGCGGCCCCGAATGAAACACCTCGCCCAAAAACTGAAAAGCCGGCGCGGCGCCTCGCTGCTGTTCGCGCTGCTGGTGTTTTTCCTCTGCCTGTTGACCGGCGTGGCGGCACTGACCGCCGCCGCCGCCAACGCGGGCCGCTATACCCATTTGCAGGGCGAACAGCAGCAGTATTTCTCGGTCGCATCGGCGCTGGAGCTGCTGCAAGGGGAGCTGGATGAAGCGTCGAAGACGGACGGGGCCTTGACGGTCACCGCGACCTATACCGAAACGCAGGAATGGTCATATAAGCCCGACACGCCTACCCCCGGCGGAGAGACAACGTACACATTGCAAAAGAACTATTCTTACGACCTTAAGCTGGATCCGGATCCGGATCGCAATTACTTCCAGGATCTGCTTTTAAGCAACTGTGTGCCGACGGAGTGGTGGACGAATTCGCATAAGTCCCAGCCAACGCTCCCATCTTCAAAACAGAAGAAAGAATACACCATTCAGCTGGATAAAAGCTCTTTCGGCAGTGACCCGCCGGCCTGGGCGGATTCGCTCTACCCGGTCAGCGTGACGGTAATATACGGCGCAGACCCCGGGAACTATACGCTGGAGATGGATCTTTCCACCAAGGACGGCGATGCGTACCCGCTCAGGGTGGTCTGGTTCGGTGTGGCCGAAACCGAAACAAAGACCGAGACCAAAACCACCGGTGAGATACCATCTACTACACCAGCACCGCCGGATCCGGATTCCAAGGGTAAGCAGGAAACGATCACCACCCTGACCTGCACGCTGCGCTGGTCCGCCGATAACCGCGTTGTCACGTTTGAAGACCGACCCTGAAAGGAGCGCGCCCATATGACAAAGCACAAAGCGCCGGCGTCCCGCGCCCAAAGGGGCGAAACGCTGGCCGAGGTATTGGTGGCGATGCTCATCGTGGCGCTGGCCACACTGCTTTTGGCGTCCATGGTGATGGCCTCGGCCCACATCAACATCGCCGCCCGCGAAAAGGACAAGGCCTTTTACGAGGCGCTGCGCAAGGTGGAGAGCCTAGAGACGGACACGACGGACGGCAACCTTTATATGGTGAAGATCCACAACGAAGGCAGCGCGCTGCCCGATAAAGATTGCACGGTCACCGTGTATACACAGGATAATCTTACCCTTTACAAAAAGTAGCCGGAGGTGCGGGGCGTGATCAAAAAACTGAAAAACCGCCGCGGCACGACCATCGTCGAGATGCTGGTGGCCGTGGTGCTGCTCGCCTTGCTGACGGCCGGCGGCATAATTGCGACCGCGGCCGTGATGACAAGCTACATCCATATGCGCGAGGTCTCCAACGCCGAGATCCTGGCCTCGACCGTGATCGAGACGCTCTCCAACGAGATACGGCTGGGGCGCAATATCACCGACCCGGGCACGAGCGGCTCCGGCACCCTCCAGCTTGACAGCAGCTTTTTTGGCGAGGATACCTCGCTCACGTTGGATGCGGACAACCGTTTGGTGGCGCAAGGGGCCGGGAGCACGGACAAGCAGCTTCTGTCAAAGAGCGCCTACCACGGCCTGCATCTGGAAAACCTGACGTTTTCAGCCAGGAAGGACGCGAGCGGGGCCGCCGACGCAAGGCTGGTGTATACCATCGGCTTCGCCGTCTGCAACGGGTCCGGCCGCGAGCTGTGGAACGATTCCTCGGCCGCGGTCCCCATGCAGTAGGGCGGCGGGCCGCAAGCCCCGCCATTGTCCGTAGGGCGGGGTGCCCTCACCCCGCCGCCGTGTCATGTAGGGGGCGGCGTCCCCGACGCCCCGCCGCCAAAAGGAGCACACCATGGACCAGCCAAAGCCAAAAATCGGGGTCGGTTACCGCGTTGGCATGCTCACGGTCGTCAGCGCCACGCCGCAGCGCCGGCAAAGCTACACCGTGTGGCAGTGCCGGTGTGACTGCGGCGGCGAGATCCTGCTCGACACGCGCGCTCTGCAGCGGGGCTCCGTGCAAAACTGCGGCTGCCAAAAGCGCGTCGTCGCGCCGGGCGCGCGCGACCTGACCGGCCAGCGCTTCGGCAAGCTCGTCTGCATCGAGCCCACCGAAAAGCGCGGCCCCGGCGGCGGCGTGTACTGGCGCTGCCAATGCGATTGCGGCAATGAGTGCCTTGCCCCGGTTTTGCAGCTGACGCACGGCAAAAAAACCAGCTGCGGCTGTGTCGGCCATCCGCCCCGCAAGGACTGGATCGGCAAACGCGTCGGCGCCCTGACCGTCATCGCCTACGACGGAAAGCGCAATGACACGCATTTCTGGCGCTGCCGGTGTGACTGCGGGAACGAGACGGTGGTCGCGCAGTCCACCCTGCTGCACGGCCATACCCAGAGCTGCGGCTGCCTGAAAAAAAGCCTGTATAAAGAGAATTTCCAGCAGGTCGACAGCACCAATGTCTCCATGCTGGAAAGCCGGCTGCGGGGCCGCACCTACAGCACCAACAAAAGCGGCTACAACGGCGTCTATTATGACCGGCGCAGGGGCAAATGGGTCGCCGCCATCACGTTCAAGCGCAAGAATTATTACCTTGGCGCCTACGCCGATATCATGGACGCCGTCAAGGCGCGCCGCAAGGGCGAAGAAATGTACGAGGATTTCCTGGACTGGTATTATGCCGAATACCGCAAAGGCAGGGAAAAAGCCGTCGTGTAAGGCGGCATGCCGCCTGCCCGCGCAGGCCGCTTTCCCCCGCGGCCTTTCAAACCCCAAAAAGAACGCCCCCGGGATCGCTGTTGGATCGACAGCCGCCCGGGGGCGTTTTGGGGATGGGTATATGCTTGACAGCAATAAAAAGGTAGATGCGACGGAACTTTTTATAAACTTTGCTGTTCGTTCTTGATATCCTTCGTTGTATCCGCTATACTATATCTGAAAATAGCGTCATTTGC
>CANRBN010000059.1 GCA_947628865.1 uncultured Gemmiger sp. | reverse complement strand
TCGGTCACGAGCGGGCCGTAGGGGGTCGAGAGCTCCTTGTAATTCGGCTGGCTGTTCAAAAAATCCTCGACGGTGAGCAGCGCGCAGCGCGAGGTGTAATCATAGCCTCCGTCGAGCGAGGCCTGCCGCTCAAACTCCACGAGGACGGCGTCGGGGCTGGCGGCGACGATGCGCAGCGGTATCGCATATCCGTCGTCGATATAGCGCAGCGTCAGCTCGCGGCATTCGCCGCTGGCAAGGTCGACGGCATAGCGCTTCTGGATCAGCTCGTCGGCGGCGCCCTCCTGGGCGGTGTCGATGTTGTAGCTGAGATCCACCACGGCCACATCGCCCACCACGGCGGCGACCTGCGCGGTGGTGCTTACGCCGCCCTCCTGCACGGCGGGCAGCGCCCATTCCCGCACGGTGCCGTCGGCCAGGATCTCCCGGAGGGCGGGCGCCTCGCAGTCAAGGAACAGGATGTGCCCGCCCATGCACACGGGCGGTAGGGAAAAACGCTCGCCGGTCTCCTCCCAGGCATACAGCACGCGCTCCTCGCCGGTGTCGATGTTTTTGTACAGCAGCGTGTTTTTGACCGGCGCGGCGTAGTACTGCGCATAGAACTGCTCCCACAGGGCGTTGATCTCGTCCTCGGCGGCGTTCTCGCCGGGCTGCGGCGCCGGGACGGCGCTGCGCGCGCTGTAATCGCTGCCGAAAAGCAGGATCTCCCGCCCCTCGCAGCCCAGCAGCATCTGGCTGTCGCCGGGCAGAACAAAGAGCTTTTCATAGCTGCCGCCGTACAGCGGTGTTGCGTACAGCCGCAGCGCGTCCTTGTCGTCGCTCTCGCCGTAGGACTGGTAGTAAAGATATGTGCCGTCAAACAGCAGCGGGTAGGTGGGCACCTGCGGGTCGCCGCATTGCAGCGCGACCGGGTCGGAGCCGTCGGCCTTGCAGCGCCACAGGCCGATGCCGAGCTCGGGCTGGTAGCCCGCCACCACAAGGGTATCGTCGTCCACCACCCAGGCGCCGTACAAAAACAGATCGCTCACGGGCCCGCGGGCGGTGCAGCTCCCGCCGGTGTGGTCACAGTTGGGGTCGGCACACAGCGCCACCTGCTGCAGGCTCCCGTAGTCGATGTAGGTCAAAAGGCCGTCGCCGCTGTAGGTGCCGTCCAGATGGCCGACGGTGTAGCGCCCGGCGGCGGTGCCGGGCTCCAGTATGCGCAGCGCGTCGCCCGCGGGGACGGCGGGGGCATCGCCGGCGTTGGCGCCGCTGCTGGCGGCGGCAGGCTCGTCCTGGCCGCAGGCGGCCAGGCACAGCGCAAGGGTCAGGGCCAAAAGCCCGCAGAACATCCGTTTGATCATGGGGGATCCACGCTCCTTTCACCGTGCAGTATGCGCGCGCCATGTTGCAAACTTGTCACAGCGCGGCCATGACCGGCAAAAAAGCTATGGCCCCAGCAGCGAGCCGCACATCAGGGTCAGCCCGCCGTCGAACCCCTCGACCGTCAGGTGCACCCCCGCCTGCGCCGAGAGCAGGTGGGGCCCGTAGTTGGGCAAAAGGGGATAGGCCGCGGAGAATTCCTCAACGCGCATCTCCTGCCAGTCCTCAAAGCCGTCAAGGCCCAGATAGCGCGCCCAGGCCCCCGCGTCTGGCACGGCGGGCGCATCGCCGAAGCGCTCCCCAAAGGGCTCGAGAGAGCAAAAGACCACATGCCCGTCCTCGCGCAGCCACAGAAGATCCAGCGTGAACCAGACGCTCTGGAGCCCGTCCGGGCCCGGCGTCTCCTGCGGCAGGCCATACACCGAAAGCGAAAGCCCCTGCACGGCGCTGTCGGCCGCGGTGCAGAGGAGCCTGCTTTCGAGCGCGCTGTCGGGCAGGGGGCGTTCGGACTCGGACGGCTGCGCGAGGGCGGCTTCCAGCGCCAGGCGGCACTGCGCAAGCGATTCCCCGTCCAAAAGGCCGGCGGCGTGCAGCTCGCCGAGCTTGTCCAGCGCGGTGTCGAGCAGCCCGGTCTGCATGTCGAACGGCTGGAGCATGCCGCCGCCGGAGCCGGGCGTGAACAGCTCGCCCAGCAGGCAGGCGCGGTGCAGCGCGTACAAAAACGGGTTCTGCTGCACGGCGGGCGACCAAAACAGGCTGCCGGCGCTCTGGCGCGGCTGCGGGCCGTCGAGCAGCCGCGCCTCCTGCCGGCGCACCGTCAGCACCGGCGCCGCCAGCACGCAGGCGGCGAGCAAAAGCCCCAGCGCCGCCGGCCCGAGGCGCCGGCAGGCGGCCTTCACGCGCGCGGTCATGCCGTCACCTCCCCGGCGGGCAGCTCCAGCCAAATGGTCGTGCCCTCGCCGACCGTGCTCGCGATTTGCAGGCGGCTGCCGTGCGCCTGCGCGATCTCGGCGCACAGGCTCAGCCCCAGCCCGCTGCCGCTGCCGTCACCGCTCCGGCGCGCGCGGCTCTTGTCGACGCGGTAGAACGCCTCGGTCACATGCGGCAGATCCGCGGGCGGGATGCCGCAGCCGTGGTCGCGCACCGTCAGCCGCCAGCCTGCGCGGCAGGGCGCGGTCGTGAGCTCGATGGGCGCGCCGGGCGCCGAGGCGTGCGCCGCGTTCAGGATCAGATTGCGCAGCAGCGTGCACAGCAGCGCGCGGTCACAGCGCACGGCGGCCCCGGCGGGCGCTGTGCGCCGCACGTTGGCGATGTCGGGCGGCAGGCTGCGCGCGACCTCCTCAAACAGCGCCGTGGCCGGCACGCTCTCAAGGCACAGGCGCTGCCCGCCCTGCAGGCCCAGCAGCGCCAGCAGCGCGCGGCTCAGGTTCTCCACGCGCGCGGCCTCGTGGTAGATGTGATCGGCGCCGCGCTGGCGCAGCGCGGCGTCCTGCTCGCCGCTGCGCAAAAGGTCGGCATAGCCGAGGATGGCGGTCATCGGCGTCTTGAGCTCATGGCTGAACGCCGCCAGAAAGCGCGTGCGGCGCTCGGCCTCGCGCTGGAGGATATCCATCGTCACGAGCGCGGCCGCCACCAGCACCAGCACGGTGCCGAGCAGCAGCAGCCAGCTGTGCAGCTGGCGCGTCTGCTCGGCGAGCAGGCCGCTCATGTCGTAGACCGAGAGCAGCCACACCCCCTCCGCCGTGCCGGACAGGGGCGAGGCCATCAAAAGATACAGCGCCTCTTTCGCGCGGGCGTACAGCAGCTGCCCGGTGCCGGCCCCGGCGCAGCGGCGCAGGGCATCGTACGGCACGGCGCCCACGGGGATATCGGACCAAAGGATCATGCCGTCGGCATCCAGCAGCGCCAGCGTGCCGACGTCGGTGCGGCCCGGCACGCGGCTGGCGCGGCGGTACTCCGTCACGGCGGCCGACAGTGCCCGCGTGCCCTGCGCGCCGGCGACCGCGTCGGCCACGCCGAGCTGGGTGCGCAGGTGGTCGAGTGTGTACTGCTCCTCCAGCGCGGCGCGCGTGTGCGCAAAGTTCTGGCGCAGCGTCCACGCCGCGCCGAACGACAGCACGGCGCACAGCAGCGCCAGCAAAAGGCGCGTCAGCGTGCGGGTACGGTTCATGGCTCTGCCTCCAGACGGTAGCCGATGCCGAATACGGTGGCGATCTCGCCGCTCCACCCGAGCTTTTTGCGCAGGCGGTGGATGTTCACGTCCAGCGTATGCGGGCCGGCATCGCTGGCAAAGCCCCAAACGCGCTCGAGCAGCACGTCGCGGTAGAGCGCGATGCCGCGGTTGCGCACGAGCGTCAGCAGCAGGTCGAACTCGCGCGGGGAGAGCTCGACGGCCTCGCCCTCGCGCCAGACGGCGCGCTGCTCGGGGTCGATCTCGATGTTGAACACCCGGATGCGCGCGCCCCGCCGCCCCGTATGGCGCAAAACGCCGTCCACGCGGGCCAGCAGCTCGTCCGGCTCGAACGGCTTGACGATGTAATCGTACGCGCCGAGCTTGAGCCCGCGCACGCGGTCGCGCACATCGGCGCGCGCCGTCACAAAGATGACCGGTGTGCCGGTGGGCGCGATGTAGTCCATCAGCGCGAAGCCGTCGGTGCCGGGCAGCATGACGTCCAGCAGCACAAGGTCGTACGCGCCCTGCTCCAGCAGCGTCGCGGCGGCCTCGCCGTCGCGCGCCTGCACGCAGCGGCAGTCGATGCGGGCCAGCGTGATCTCGATGAGGTCGGCGATGGCGGGCTCATCCTCCACGATGAGTACAAGGTTCATAAACGGCGCTCCTTTCGCGCTTGCGGTCTGTCTTGGCAGCTTTCAGCCTGCCACACCGTCGTTTCAGCCTTGTTACAAAGCTGCCCCTGCCGGGCAGGCCCCGGCGGGGGCAGAAATACCGTTCACTTCAGCGCCGTTTTGGCTTTTTGCGCACGCTCCAGCCAAAGCCGCCCAGCCGTTTGCCGAGGGTGTAGTAGTCCCCGTGGCAGTAGGCGAGCAGGTCGGCCTTTTCAAGGTGCAGCCTGCCGGCGGCGTCCAGCAGGCTCTCGTCGATGTCAACGGCCTGCACCTCGGCCAAAAACAGGTCGTGGCTGCCCAGCGGCAGCACCTGCGTGACCCGGCACTCCAGGTTGACGGGGCTCTCGGCCAGCAGCACGGTGTCCACGCTGGCGGCGGGGGCGGCGGTCAGGCCCATGGCGGCAAATTTGTCCACCTCGCGCCCGCTCTTGACCCCGCACCAGTCCGCGGCTCTGGCCAGCGCGCGGGTGGCAAGGTTGACGCAGAACACGCCGCTCGTCTTGATGATGCCGTAGCTGTGCCGCTCGGGCCGGATGCTGACGGAAAGCATCGGCGGGGCGCTGCACACGGTGCCGCACCACGCGACGGTGATGAGGTTGGGCCGCATGGCCGCGTCGCCCGGCCTCCCGCAGCTCACGAGCACCGGCGGCGCGGGGTTCAACAGCGCCGCGCCTTTCCAGACCTGCTTGCTCACTGGCCGTCCCCTTTCCAGTTCGCGGTGCGCTCGCTGATGATGTAGCGCGGGCGGGCCTTGGTCTCCATATAGATTTTGCCGATGTATTCCCCGATGATGCCCAGGCAGATGAGCTGCACGCCCGAGACAAAGCAGATGATGCAGGTCATCGACGCCCAGCCGGACACAGTATGCCCCAAAAATGCCTGCACCAGCGCCCAGATCACGCCCAAAAAGCTGATGAGCGCCACCAGCACGCCGAACCCGGTGATGAAGCGGATGGGCCGCACCGAAAGGCTCGTGATGCCGTCAAAGGCGAGCGCCAGCATTTTGGCGAGCGGGTAATGGCTCCTGCCGGCCAGACGCTCGTGCCGCGCATAGGGCACCGAGGTGCTTTTGAAGCCGACCAGCGGCACCATGCCGCGCAAAAACAGGTTGACCTCCCTGAATCTCGCGAACTCCTGCAAAACGCGGCTGCTCAACAGGCGGTAGTCGGCATGGTTGAAGATGACCTCGGCGCCCATCGCGTTGAGCAGCTTGTAAAAGGCCTCGGCCGTGAAGCGCTTGAAAAACGTATCGCTCTCGCGGTCGGAGCGCACGCCGTACACGACCTCGCAGCCGTCGAGATACGCGTCGACCATGGCGTCCATGGCGTCGATGTCGTCCTGGCCGTCGCAGTCGATGGAGATGGTGATGTCGCAGCGATCCTTGGCCTCCAGCAGACCCGCCAGCACGGCGTTCTGGTGCCCGCGGTTGCGGCTCTGGCTGATGCCGAGGAAGCGCCCGTCCCCGGCGGCCAGCCGCGTGATGATGGCCCAGGTATCGTCCTTCGAGCCGTCGTTGACGAACAGCACGCGGCTCTCGGGGCTGATCTTGCCCGCCGCCGCCAGGCTTTGCAGCTTTTGCAAAAACATCGGCGCCGTGATGGGCAGCACCTCCTGCTCGTTGTAGCAGGGGATGACGATATATAAGACGGGGCTTGATTTGGCTGACATAATGGACCTTCCTTCCGTTACACTTGGCCGGGACGGCGCGCTCAGGCGTCCGGCGCCGGCGGCAAAGGCTGGCTGAGCTGCTCGACCAGCGCATCGTAGGAGTCAAAGCCGTAGAGGATATAAGGGCCCGTGGTGTATACGATGTTCTCCTCTCCCAGACTGGGGGCGGAGCTTTGGTAAACCGGCTCATTCACCGTAAAGAGCACGAACACCCTGCCCGTGGGGACGGTGGTATCGTGGTCGACACACTGCAGCCAATGGAAGGTGTTGTTGAGGTTGTCCGGCTCCAGCTTGTTGACCGACAGCATGCGCATGTCGATCCGGCCATTGGAAAGCTCGGTAAAAACATTGCCGTTCCAGAATTCGGTCACATAGCCGGTACGGTAGTCATTGGCCAGCAAAAATTCGGTGATCGACTGGCGGTCGGATCCCGCATGAGCCTCTTTCCACATGGGCGACAGAGACACAAAGGTCAGCAAGGACAAAACGGCCATCAGTGCGGCGCAAAAAGCGCGCAGGGAGAAAGAGCTGCGATACCGCGCCAAAACGATGACCGTGGGCGGGATAAAAAGAACCGCGATGGGGCAGTTATAGCGTTCAGTATATGAAAAGTCGCTGAACAGGACCACGCAGGTGTACAATAGAAAGGCCAGCACGCAAAAGAAAAGAAGAAACCGATGCTCCGGCGGATATTGCGCCTGATGGCGCCAAAGCGTGCGCAGGCAGAAAAACAGCGTGAGCAGCAGCATGCCAAAGCACAGGTCATACAAAAGCGTGCCAGAGAATACGGTGCCCGTGTGGTAACCAAAGCTGTTCAGCCAGCCGCAGAGATAGGTCTCCAGCTTGGAAAGGGAAAACGAGGTGAAAGAAAGAGAAGAAAAAGACTCGAAAGAGTGGCTGCGGACGAGATATCTGCTGTTCACCAGATAGCCGGCAAGGGCTGCGGCCAGGCTGGCCGTAAAGATGACGGGTATCGCCGGCGGGGTGAGGCGCTGCGGCGTCCCGCGCGGCGAAAAGCGTTCATAGGCCGCCAAACCGAGCGCGGCCAGGGCGGCGGGCAGATAGCAGATCAGCAGCTGGCGCAGCCCGCCAAGGCCGGCCGCAAACGCCAACCCCAGCGCAAGCGCAAAAAGGCCGGTACGCCGCCATCCCTTGGGGGCTCTGCCACAGTGGAAGGCTGCGCCGACGGCCAAAAACGTGATGCAAAGGTGCGGTATATAAAACGAACCCCAATACAGGATGTACCAGGACGACCACAGAAAGGGTACCTGCAAGACGCCGGCAACGGCGGGAAAGCAGCGCCGCAGGCCGAGCTGACAGCAGAAATACCGGCAGCAGACAAGCAAAAGGAACAAAAGCAGGACGGCTCCCGCCAACCGAACAAAGCGCCAGTTGTCCGAAATGCGGAACAGCGCCGAAAAAACCAGCTGGGTGTTCAGCACGCGCAGCTCGGTGGAATAATACCATTTTGTGGTCAAAATGCCACCCTCCCGGGAAAGCAGCTCGGAGAGGACCAGCTCGCTGGACATATCGGAATCCAGATATACAGAAGGATCGGCGGCAAAGAGAGACCACAGCAGCATGGCAAGCTCGGCAAAGAAGAAAAGCCAGCTCAGATCATACAGCGGATCGGCGCGCAGACGGTCAAATATGCGTCTGGGGGGGGGTAGGCTTATTAAACGTCGGTTGCATGAGAATCGTTTCCTTTCCTTGGATTTTTGTATAGATCATGCTGCGTTAAAGCGCGGCGCTGAGGCGGGCTTTGTCCAGCAGGCGGAAGCTGCCGCGGAAAGTCTCCAAAAGGCCCTCGCGCTGCATGCGGCCCAGCTCGCGCGAGAGCGCGCTGCGGTCACAGCCAAGGTGATCGGCCAGGGCCGCGCGGGTCAGCGGAACCGTGAACGTGTCGCTGCCGGCGGCCTCGGCCTGCCCGAGCAGCCACCGCCCGATGCGCGTGCGCAGGTTTTTGCACATCAGCAGCTCCAGCCGCCGATCGAGCGCAAAATACCTTTCGCCCATCGCGGTCAGCAGGTTTTGCAGCAGCCGGAAATGCGCTTCGTCCGCCGCGGGCGGCTCCAGGATGCGGGCGTAGGGCAGGCGCAGGGCGAGCGTTTCACACTGCGCCGTCAGCGTCACCGGGCTTTTCGCCCCGGCGGCGGCCAGCATATCGCCGAACACGCTGCCCGGGCCGAGCACGGCCACCAGAACGGCGGCGCCGTCCGGCGCCGTCTTGTGCGCGTGCACGCGCCCTGTAAGCACCAGCCCCAGCTCGCGGTTCTCATACCCCGCCAACAGCAGCAGGGCGCCCTTTTCGCACCGCTGCAAACGCGGGCGCAGGCGCCCGAGCAGCACATCCAGCGTTTTGTCCGGCATGCCGCGGAAGAGGGTGCTCTCGCGCAGGATGGGGTAGTAGCGCTGCAGGTCCACGGCATACCTCCTGCCAAAAAATTCACGATGTTGCCGCGGCAACGGATTTCTGCCCTCCATTATAGTATACTCGACCCGAAAAAGCAACTGCAAGCCTGTATTTTCATGGAGGGAAGAATGATGTTCAAAAAATGCCTGTCCGCGGCGCTGGCCGCCGCATTGCTGCTCTCACTGGCCGGGTGCGGCGCGCCGGCGCCCGCATCCTCGGCGCCGGCGGCGAGCGAGCCTGCCGTCAGCGAGCCCGCCGCCAGCGAGCCCGTGGACGAGACCGGCGGGGCGTCTGTGGCCGGGGCGCCGCTGCGCGTGGCCGGCCTCAAGGGCCCGACGACGATGGGTCTTGTCAACCTCATCGAGGCGAGCGCCGCCGGCGACGACGTCGGCAGCCTGGAATTCAGCATGTACGGCGCCGCCGATGAGATCGTGCCGCTGCTCGTCCAGGGCGAGCTGGACGCCGCCGCCATCCCGGCCAACCTTGCCGCCACGCTGTACCAGAAGACCAACGGCGCCGTGCAGGTGGCCTGCGTGAACACGCTGGGCGTGCTGTATATGCTCGAGCTGGGCCAGAACATCCAGTCCGTGGCCGACCTCAAGGGCGCCACCATCTACAGCACCGGCAAGGGCACCACGCCGGAGTATGTGCTGCGCTATGTGCTCAGGGAGAACGGCATCGACCCGGACAGCGATGTGACCATCGAGTTCAAAAGCGAGGCCACCGAGGTGGCCGCCCTGCTCACCGAGCCGACCACCGACAGCCGCGCCGTCGTGGCGATGCTGCCGCAGCCCTATGTGACGAGCGTTCTGGCCCAAAATGACGGCGTGCGCGTGGCGCTGGATATGACCGGGGAATGGGGCAAGGTGGCCGACGGCAAGCTCGTGACCGGCGTGCTGGCCGTGCGCAAGGAGGCCGTCGAGGCCGACCCCGCCCGCTTCGCCCAATTCCTCAAGGATTACAGCGACAGCGTCGGCTACGCCAACACCGAGCTCGAGGCGACCGCCGCGCTGTGCGAGAAGTACGGCATCGTCGCCAAGGCCGCGCTGGCCCAAAAGGCGCTGCCCGCCTGCAACATCGTGTTCGAGACCGGCGACGAGATGAAGACCGACCTTTCCACCTATCTGCAGGTGCTCTATGACGCCGACCCCGCCAGCGTCGGCGGCGCCCTGCCGGGCGACGACTTCTACTACGGTGTCTGACCCTTTGCAAAAGCAAAAAAGCGCGCTGCCGCGCATCGCCGCCGGCCTGTTCTGGCTGGCGGTGTGGCAGCTTGCCGCCATGGCCGTGGGCCATGGCGGGCTTTTGCTGCCCGGGCCGCTGCAAACGCTGGCGGCGCTGTTCGCCCTGCTGCCCACCGGTACCTTCTGGCGGCGCATCGGCTTTACGATGGGGCGCATCCTGCTGGGCTTTGTGCTGGCCGTTTTGGGCGGCATCGCGCTGGGCGCGGCCTCGTCCCGCTGGCGCGCGGTGCGCCTGCTGGCCGCCCCGCCGCTGGCCCTCGCCCGCGCCATGCCGGTGGCCAGCTTTGTGATCCTGGCGCTGCTCTGGGTGCGCAGCGCGAACCTTTCGGTGCTCGTCAGCTTCACGCAGGTGCTGCCCGTCGTCTACGCCGGGGTCTGCGCCGGCATCGCTGATACCGACAAAGAGCTGCTCGAGGCGGCGCGCGTCTACCGCCTGCCGCTGCGCCGCACGCTGCGGTACATCTGGCTGCCCGGGGCGTTCCCGGCCTTTGCCGAGAGCCTTTCGGTGGCGATGGGCATGTGCTGGAAGAGCGGCGTCTCCGCCGAGGTCATCGGCCTGCCGGACTGGAGCATCGGCGACGCGCTCTACCGCGCCAAGCTCACGCTGGCCACGCCGGACGTTTTCGCGTGGACGCTGGCCATCGTGGCGCTGTCGGCGCTGCTGTCAGGGCTCGCGCGCCGCGCGCTGACGGCGGCGCAGAAGCGCCTTTGCGGGGAGGTGGCGGCATGAGCATCCGTGTGGAAGACCTGTACAAGGCATTCGGCGAAAAGCGCGTGCTGCGGGGCTTGTGCCTTACGGCGGACGGCCCGCTCGTGCTCACCGGCCCGTCCGGCTGCGGAAAAACGACGCTGCTGCGCATTATGATGGGCCTTGAGACGCCCGACGCCGGCACCGTGCGGGGCGTGGGCAGGGTG
>CANRBN010000058.1 GCA_947628865.1 uncultured Gemmiger sp. | reverse complement strand
TGCCACAGCAGCCCGAACGCCGCGTAGGGCACGCCGTTGGGGCGCGCGGCGCGCGGCTCGGTGTGGTGGTCGAACATGCCGCCGCCGATGTCGAACACGAGGCCGGAAAAATCCCCCGGCACCTCGAAGCCGCGCGTGATCGCGATATCGGGGCGCAGGATCTGCAAAAGCGCCGCCGAGAACACATCGTCGGCATGGAATTTGCCGGCGTGGGTAAAGCCTTTGGCGGGTATCTTCATGGCGGGCTCCTTCGCGTGGTCTTGGGGGTGGGTGCGCCTTATGCGCCGCGGCGGGCGTGAACGCCCGCCCTGCGATTTGCTGCAGGCACGGGCCATTTTTGATCCATCGCCATCGGCGGACATGTGCCGGCGATGGCGAACCTCCCTCTTAAAGAGCTCAGCTGAACATCACCACGTCCTGCACCGGCTTTTCGGCGGGGGCGACGGTGAGGGCCGTCAGCACCGGGCCGGCGGCGTCCGGCGTCTGGCCCTGGTAGATGGGGTGGTACTTGACCGCCACCTTCGCCGTGACGGTGATCCAGTCCCGCTGCTTGAGGGCCTTGTACCCCTCGTACCGGCAGGGGAAGCCGACGAACTGGATGTCCTGGATGCAGCAGGTCATGGCAAAGCGCCCGGGCACGAAGCTGTCCTTCCCGGCTTTGGTGGTCTGGCAGACCTGCGCCAAAAACTTTACTGTTTTACCGTTGTATTTTTTGGGGTCGTCGAGGCAGTCCATATACCAAACGCCGAAACAGTCCTCAGGGATATCGATGACGGGGGCGTTGATATCAAAGGGCAGCGGGTCGGGGATGTCGTCGTAGGCGACGTCGCCGTTTTTGAACTCGTAGGCGATGTCGCACCGGCGGCTGGCCTGCCGCACCAGCTTGTGGATGAGCTGGCGGCTCTCGTCGTCGTTCACGGCCTCGGCGCGGTTGACGACCAGCAGCTCGCTGGCGCGCAGCTTGTCCAGCAGCAGGCTGCGCATGGCGTTGTCGTTCGCGTAGGTCTTGACGGTGGTGCCGTCGGCGGTGGCCAGGCACTGGTAGAGCACCCAGTTGTTGGGCAGCGCGTTCGCGAGCTCCTGCAGGAGCCACATGCCGTTGTACTCGACCACGACGCGGCCACAGCCGGTTTTTTTCTCGAGCTTTTGCAGGTTTTCGACGGTGAGCTGCTCCTTTTCGGTCAGGTATTCCACCGTCACGCCGCCAAAGCCGAATTTTTCGAGCGCGTACTCCTCCTCGCCCTCCTCACAGACGAGCAGCAGCGTCCTGTCGCCGGAGTCGAACTGCGGGTCCTGCATCGTCTCCTGGATGAACGTGGTCTTGCCGCTCTCGAGCTGGCCGAGGAAGAGATAGACCGGGATCTGTTTGGGCATGGGGCGCCTCCTTTGGGTTTGTTACAGCCCGAACAGCGCGGCGATGGCGTGCTCGTCGAGCTCGCTGCCGATCACGCACAGCTTGCCGGTGATGTCGGGCGCGCAGGGGCGCAGCTCGCGCTCGCCGGGGACCATGTCGAACTCGAACCAGCTCTCGCCGCCGTCCACGATGCCCTTGGCGCGCAGCACCGTGCCGTACGCGCCGCTGTCCAGCCTGGCCAGCGCCTCCTCCAGCGCGGCGCGGGTGTATCGGCGCGCGGTCTCGGTGCCCCAGCTCGTAAAAATCTCGTCGGCGTCGTGGTCGTGGTGGTGGTGCCCACAGCTGCACACGCCGTTCTCGTCATACTGGTGGACGTGATGCCCGTGCCCGTCCTCCCCGTGGTGGTGGCAGCACTCGTGCTCCTCGTCCTCATCGTGGTCATGGTGGTGGCAGCACTCGTGCGCCTCGTCCTCGTCGTGATCATGGTGGTGGCAGCACTCGTGCGCCTCGTCCTCATCGTGATCATGGTGGTGGCAGCACTCGTGCGCCTCGTCCTCACCGTGGTCATGGTGGTGGTGATGGTGATGGTGGTGCTCTTCCTCGTCGTCATCGGCGTGGGCGGCGTTGGCGGCCTGCGCCTCGGCCAGCAGCTCGGCGACGAGGTCGCGCTTGCCGGCCATCACGCTGGCGATCTGCGCGCCGGTCAGGGCGTCCCAGTCGCCGGTGACGATGGTGGCGGCGGGGTTCTTTTCTTTCAGCAGCGCGACGGCGGCGTTGAGCTTGTCCTCGCTCGCGCCGGCGGTGCGGCTCAGGATCAGGCAGGAGGCGTGGCTGACCTGGTCGTCGTAAAATTCGCCGAAGTTCTTCATATAGAGCCTGACCTTGTTGACGTCGGCCACCGTGACGAAGCTGTTGAGCTCGACGGGCAGGCTGGCGGCCACGGCCTCGACGGCGCGGGTCACGTCGGACAGCTTGCCCACGCCGGACGGTTCGATGAGGATGCGGTCGGGGTGGTACTGCTCGACCACCTGGCCGAGCGCGGCGCGGAAATCGCCGACGAGGCTGCAGCAGATGCAGCCGGAGTTGAGCTCGTTGATCCGGATGCCGGCCTCGCGCATAAAGCCGCCGTCGATGCCGATCTCGCCGAATTCGTTCTCGATGAGCACGATCTGCTGCCCGGCGAACGCCTCCTTGATGAGCTTTTTGATCAGCGTCGTTTTGCCGGCGCCGAGGAAACCGGAGATGATGTCGATCTTGGTTGTGTTCATGCTTTGTTCCTTCTTTGCAGTTGTCCGGGCTGTGGGGGCCCATATTTTTCCACTGTACCTATTATACCAAACAAGTCAAGCCCTTTGCAGGCGTTTTTGCACGAAAGTTGCGGCCGATCTGTAACATTTTGCGGCTCCCGCCGTCCTTACCGGTAAAGGAGGTGCCGTTATGAAACGCCTGTTTGCCCTGCTGCTCGGCTGCGCGCTGCTCGCCGCCTGCGCCGCCGCGCCCGCCGCCCCCGCCGAAACGCCGCCGGCCCCGGATGATCTCGATGTCGCCTATGACCGGGACGAGGCCGAGGCCGCCGCCATGGACTTTGCCGTGCGCCTTTTGCAAAGCACCGCCGGGGGCGGCAACACCCTCGTCTCGCCGTTCTCGGTGTGGAACGCGCTGGGCATGACGGCTGCCGGCGCCGAGGGCGCTACCCTTGCCGAGATGACCGCCGCGCTGGGCCTTGCGCCCAACGCCCTGGGGCCCTGCCTGCGGGACTATGCGGCCAGCCTGCCGAACGACGGCTGCCTGCACGCCGCCAACGGCATCTGGCTGCGCGACGGCGACGGCCTTGCCGTGGAGGACAGTTTTTTGCGCTTTGTCAAGAAAAACTATGACGCCGGCGTGCGCAAGGCCGCCTTTGACGGCGGCACGGTGCGGGACATCAACGCCTTTGTCAGCAAGCACACCGCCGGGCGCATCGGGCGCATCGTCGAGGAGCTGCCGCAAAGCACCATGCTGGTGCTCGTCAACGCGCTGTCGTTCGACGCCGAGTGGGAGCGGATCTACCGCGAGGATCAGGTGCGCGAGGGCACCTTCACCGCCGCGGACGGCAGCGGGCAGCGGGTGGATTTTTTGCACAGCACCGAGTTCACCTATCTGCGCGACGGCGACGCCGCCGAGGGCTTCCTCAAGCCCTACAAGGGCGGGCGCTGCGCCCTTGCCGTGCTGCTGCCCGCCGAGGGCACGGCGGCGGGCGACTATCTCGCCGGGCTGACCGGCGAGCGGCTCTCGACCGTGCTGAAAAACGCCGAGACTGGCGCCGAGGTCTGGGCCGCGCTGCCGAAATTCACGCTCGAGGCCGGCTATGACCTGGTCGACGGCTTGTGCGCGATGGGCATGCCCTCTGCCTTTGACGCCGGCGCGGCCGATTTTTCCGCCATGGGGCGGTATGCGGACGCGCCGCTGTACATCGGCAAGGTGCTGCACAAGACCTTTTTGCAGGTGGACGAGCGCGGCACCAGGGCCGGCGCCGCCACGGCGGTGACGATGGACGCCGCTGGTGCGATGGTGGAGCGGGAGATCCATTCGGTCATCTGTGACCGCCCGTTTGTGTTTTTGCTGCTGGACACCGAGTGGGATATGCCGCTGTTTTTCGGCGTGGTGGAGACGGTGGAATAAGGCGTTCGGGCGGCACTGGCACGCCGGAGCCGCGCGGGGGCTTGCCGCCGCCGTTTTGGCGTGCTAAAATGGGGGCAGTGAGAAAAGGAGGCCCCCGCTTATGACCGTACCCGAAAAGATCGCCGCGCTGCGCGCCGCCGCCAGGGACGCCGGCGGCGACGGCGTGCTGCTGCTGTGCAGCGACCCGCACTCGAGCGAATATCTGCCCGCCCACTATGAGAGCCTGACCTGGGCGTCCGGCTTCCACGGCGAGAACGCCTTTCTGGTGGTGACCCCCACCGAGAGCGCCCTTTTCTGCGACGGGCGCTACTATGTGCAGGGCGACAGGGAGCTCGCCGGCACCGGCATCGTCTGCATGCACGACGGCGCGCCCGGCGTGCCGCGCCTCGAACAATACCTGACCGACCATTTCGCCGCCGGCGAGACGCTGCTCATCGACGGGCGCTGCGTGCCCACATCCCATGCACGCATCTGGGAAAAAGCGCTGGCCAAAAGCGGCGCCGCCCTGCGCAGCGCCGATATCGTGAGCCCGCTCTGGGCCGACGGGCGCCCGCCCCTGCCCGATACCCCCTGCCGCCTGCTGACGCCGGAGCAGACCGGCCATACCCAGGCGGAAAAGCTCGCGCAGATCCGCGCCGACCTCAAGGCCGCAGGCGCCACGGCGCTGGCCGTGCCGGAGCTGGACTGCGTGGGCTGGCTGTGCGACCTGCGCGCCAGCGACCTGCCCTGCACGCCGCTGGCCGTGGCGTACGCCTTTGTCACGCAGGATGCCTGCACGCTGTTCCTGGCGCCGGGGCGGCTCGCCCCCGCCGACGTCGAGACGCTGGCCGGGCAGGGCATCGAGGTGCGCCCCTATGACGGCTTCCTCGATTTCGTGCGCGGCTATGCGACCGAGGAGACGGTGCTCGCCAGCCCCGCCGTGCTCAACTATGACCTGTTCAGCGCGCTGGAGGAGAACCCGCGCCTCACCGTCAAGGAGGGGCCCGACCCCATCACGGCGCGCAAGGGCGTGAAAAACGACGTCGAGCTCAAAAACATCCGCGAGTGCCACATCCGCGACGGCGTGGCGATGGTGCGCTTCCAGATGGATCTCGAGGCGGCGCTCGCCGCCGGCACGCCGCTGCGCGAGACCGACATCGAGCCGATGCTGCAAAGGCGCCGGCGCGAGCAGCCCGGCTGCTTTGACGACAGCTTTGCCGCCATCGCCGCCTGGGGCCCCAACGCCGCCATGATGCACTACCACGCCGAGCCGGGCGCCGACGCCGCCATCGAGCGGCGGGGCTTTCTGCTCGTCGACTGCGGCGGCCAGTATGACTGCGGCACCACCGACATCACCCGCACCTACCCCGTCGGCCCGCTGACCGACGACGAGCGCCGCTACTACACCTGGGTGCTCCAGTGCCACATCGACATGGCGCGCGCGGTCTTTCTTGACCCCTGCACCGGCGCCATGCTGGACAGCTTTGCCCGCGGCCCGCTGTGGCGCCGGCGCATCAACTACCGCTGCGGCACCGGGCACGGCGTGGGGTTCATCTCCGGCGTGCACGAGGGCCCGCAAAGCCTGAACGGGCGCAGCCAGACGGTGTTCAGGCCGGGCATGACCGTGACCGACGAGCCCGGCGTGTATGAGACCGACCTTGTGGGCATCCGCATCGAGAACGAGCTGGAATGCGTGCATCTTGAGGACAACCAGTACGGCACCTGGCTGGGCTTCCGCCCGCTGACGCTGGTGCCCATCAGCCTTGCGCCGGTGCTCGCCGACGAGCTGAGCCGCGACCAGCTGGATTGGCTCAACGCCTACCATGAGACGGTGTACAACACCCTCGCTCCCCGCCTGACGGAGGCCGAATGCCGCTGGCTGCGCGAAAAGACCAGGCCGCTTGCGCGGTAAAAAACGAGGTGGCGCCCCGCGCAGATGCGCGGGGCGCCGCCGCAGACCGTCGAAAAACCATAAGCAAGCATCTCCCTGCGGCGGCCTGAGGGCAGGCCGCCCTACGTTTGCAACGAAGATGCAATAGATTTGAGACCGTAGGGCGGGGTCCCCTGACCCCGCCGGGATTTAGTGGGCTCTTTTTTGACACGCTGTGACGGCGCCCCGCGCAGATGCGCGGGGCGCCGCCGTTTGTCGTTGTGCAAAAAACGCCGTCAGTCGGCAAGGGTGCCCATGGGATCCCAGGGCTGCAGCTCGATGGGCTCCTGCTCGGCGAGCTCGGCCTGCGCGCCCAGATACTCGCGCTCGACCGCGGCCTGGTAGACGTACTCGTCGAACCAGGTGTCGGAGCAGACATAGTAGCCCTTCTGGCCGTTCTTGTCGCCCCAGCTGTTCTCGATCTTCCAGCGGGTGGGCCGCCCGCCGTCGAGGTTGACGCCGGTGATGACCATCGCGTGCCCCATCGAGGAATACCAATAGTCCAGCGCGTCGGTCTTGCTGATGGCCAGATCCAGCCCGCTGACCAGGCCGAAGTCAAAGGTATGGTCGTCCCAGATGCCCTGCTCCCGCTCGCCGAACTTGCCGACGTCGCTGCCGAACCAGACGACCTTGCCGTCCTTGAGCTGGCGGATGATGGCCTGCTTGAAATCCCCCAGCGCGAGGTTCAGGTGCTTGACCGCGCGGCCGCCCACCACGTTGCCGAGCATGCGCACGGTGTAGGTGCGGTCGTAGGGCTTGTCGGCTGTGGGCGCGTGGATGATGCTGACGGTGCGGTCGAGCAGGTCGCCGACGTACTTGTCGCGGAACGCCGCGGGCGTGAGATCCTTTTCGGCGTGGTAGGTCTTGTTTTTGTCGACATACTCAAACGTGAAGGTCTTGGGCGGCTCGCCGTAGCAGCTGCACAAAAAGCCGTATAGCCTGCCGAGCATCTCCTGCCTGGCGGCCCGGATGTCCTGTTCGGCGGCGCCGTCCCTGACCATGCCGCGCAGCTTGACCGCGCACACCTTTAAATTGCGGTTGAGCACCGCGTTCATGTTGCGGGTGTGGCTGGCCTGATAGGTATCGGGGAACACGTCCTTGGGCATCACGCCGTATTTGCGCACGATGTTCGCGAACATGTCCCACTGGCCGCCGTCGTGTACGCCGGTGGTGAGCACGAATTGCACCACGCGGTCGTCGGTGGGCAGGTCGGCGGTGGCCAGGATATTTTCGAGGAAATAATTGGCGCGCTCGAACTTGTCCCAGAACGCGAGGTAGCTTTGCGAGAGCTCAAAGCTGTCCAGCTCCAGCCGTTGGGCGATGCGCTCGCGCAGCACATTGGTGGCGGCGAACAGCCAGCAGCGGCCGCTGGCCTGCTGGTTGGCCACGGGCAGCGTGGGGATCTCGATGGAGAACTTGTACTGCATGGCGCCGGCGCCGGTGGCATCGTAGGCGACGGTGTTGATGTCGGTGCGGGAAAGCGCCAGCGTCGCCAAACGGCGGCGCGGGCAGTTGTTGTACTGGTCGGACCAGTCGGCCACAAGGGCCGGGGTGATTTGTTCAGCCGTAAAAAACGCCCTTCTTTCTTTCGACATTGCCCCTATTGTATATCGAAACGGGGCGAAAGGTCAAGCACCGCCGCGTGACTTTTGCGTTCTTTTTGCGCCGCCCGCGCCAAAATCCGCGCGTGCCGGTGCCGCCCGCGCCCAAAGGGAAATCTTTTGGGAAATTTTTGGCGCGCCCGGCCCCTTTTCAGCGCGCGGATTTTATGGTATGATAAAGGCCGAGGGGGCGTTCGGGATGGGGCTGTGGAACAAGCTGTACAAGAACCCGCGCGAGCAGGAGAAGATCCGCCCGCTGCTGGAAAGCCGCATGATGCGCGATATTTTGATGGAGATCGGCCAGCGCGGCAACGAGCAGCTGGACGCGCAGTCCGTCCCGCTGGAGCAGCGCGCCCGCGCCGCCAAGCTGGCCGCCGCCGAGGGCGGCGCGGCGGAGCTGAAGCAGTCGGTCGTGGATGAGGTGCAGCTGGACGAGCACGGCATCACGCTGTTCGTGGACGGCGAGCCCACCGCCTTTTTGTACGGCAGCTACAATTACGAGGACATCGAAGACACCGACTGCCTGCCCGCCGTGGCGCAGTTTTTGGTGCAGCATCTGCGCGGGTATTACAACATCAGCCGCAATTTTATGACGGTGGAGCGCGGCGGCGGCAAGCCCCCCGCGGAAAAGACCCGCACGGTGTTCATCCGCCGCCACCACGAGGACACCCCCTTTGACCCCGGCCCGCTGCAAAAGAAAAAGCTGTTTTGATTTGATTTTGAGCGGTGCAAAGCGCCGCGCCGCCTTGACGCCGCCGCCCCGCTTTGCTATAATGGGCCATGCGGCCAATGGCCGCAGGTGATCTGGAGCAGTACTCAAGTGGTCGTAAGAGGTCGCACTCGAAATGCGATAGGCCGGTAAAACGGCGCGTGGGTTCGACTCCCACCTGCTCCGTGCAAAGCACCCCCGCGCTGTTTGGCGCGGGGGTGCTTTGCACGGACGGTGGGAGTCGAATAGCCCGTGCCGGCGCGGGAAGAAAGAAGCCGTCTGCCATACAGTCAAGCGGTCAAGTGCGCAGCTGCCCGCCGTATTGCCCGGCCCGCGTCCCGCCGGCGGCGAATCCGTCCGGTGGACGGTTCGCCAGGGCGCGGGAGACTCCCACCTGCTCCGCGAAAAGCAATCACCGGCCATGCCGGTGAACTGAAAAGTCTTTAGATATCAAAAAGACAGCCGCAGCTTTGACGTGAACCAGCACAAAACCAGAGGACGAAACTGCCTAAAACTTTTTTGAAAATTGCCTATTTGCATTTTGATCTGATTTTGAATATAATATAATAACAACGTGTGGCGTTCAACTGCGTAAATCCGGTTGGACGCCCACGTTACTTTTTTATGCCTTGAACAGGCAAGTATTTTACGTTGGAGGATGGAATTTCCATGGAAAAAACCAATCGATTTCTTGGGGAGGATCCTGTCGGCAAGCTGATGCGGACCTATGCGATCCCCTGCATCATCTCGCTGCTGGTAGGCGCGCTCTACAATATTGTTGACCAGATCTTTATTGCCAATGCCGCGTATCTCGGCTCGTATGGGAACGCGGCCAATACCGTTGTTTTTCCGCTGACCGTCATTGCGCTTGCCATCGCCGTCATGATCGGGGACGGCTGCTGCGCCTATGTGAGCCTCTGCCTCGGCAGGCAGGAAACGATGACCGCCAAAAAGAGCGTCGGCAATTCTGTGGTTCTGGTCATTGCCTGCGGCCTCGGGCTCTGCGCGGTTTATCTGGTTTTCAGCGATGCGATCATTGCGCTGTTCGGCGGGACCGTGAATGCCGAGACATTCCGGCTTTCCAGAGAGTATTTCTTTTATATCACGCTCGGCATCCCCTTCTATATGTTCGGCCAGGCGCTGAACCCCATCATCCGGGCGGACGGCAGCCCCCGCTTTGCGATGGCGTCCACGCTGGCCGGTGCCGTACTCAACATCATCCTTGACCCGGTATTTATCTTCGCCTTTAGGTGGGGCATGATGGGCGCCGCGGTCGCCACCGTTCTTGGGCAGGTTGTGACCGCCATTCTTGCGGTCTGGTACATCCTGCACATGAAGCTGGTGAAGCCCACAAAGGCGGATCTCAAACTTAATGGCAGGATCTGCCGCAAAACGCTTGTGCTTGGCGTGACCAGCTTCCTGTCCCAAATATCCCTTGTTGCGGCCATGGCGGCCATCAATAATATGATCCGGAAATACGGCGCGCTCGACCCCGTTTTCGGGCAGGAGCAGTATGCACAGATCCCGATGGCAGTGGTCGGCATCGTCATGAAGTTTTTCCAAATCGTCATTTCTATCGTTGTCGGCATGGCAGCCGGCTGCATCCCCATTGTCGGCTTTAACATGGGTGCCGGCAAGAAGCACCGCGTCAAAGCGCTTTTCGGCCGGCTGTTGGCAGCGGAAGCAGCCGTCGGCGCCGCGGCGTTTATCATTGTGGAAGGGTTCCCGCGGCAGCTGATCAATATCTTTGGGGCAGCCAATGAGAGTGCGTATTACACCGATTTTGCGATCAAGGCATTCCGCATCTATCTGTGCATGGTCATCTTCGCCTGTGTGAATAAAGCCTGCTTTATCTTCCTGCAAGCGATGGGGAAAGCCGTGTCCTCCACCGCCTTGTCCATGATCCGCGAGATCGTTTTCGGCGTCGGGTTTGCGCTTTTGCTGCCCCTCTTTTTCGGGCTTGACGGTGTGTTGTATTCCATGCCGCTTTCCGATATCCTGACCTTCTGCATTGCCCTGTATTTGATCATCAGGACTTGTAAAGAGCTGCATCAGGACGCTTCAGAAACACTGCGCACTCCTGCCGCCGCTCCGGCCGGTTCAGTGAAGTATGCTGTACACGCATTCCAGTAACGTGAGCGCCAGAAGGATGTTGATGACCCGATAGTATCATGGGTTACTCATTTGCTGGACCACGGAAATCCTATGTTCAGCTTCTCCGG
>CANRBN010000057.1 GCA_947628865.1 uncultured Gemmiger sp. | reverse complement strand
GATGCGCCTGCAGGCGGCGCTGCTGGCCGCGCTGCTCGCTGCCGCCGTGCTGTGCAGCGCGTTTGGCTATCTGAGCGCGCCGCAGTATCTCACGCCGGAGCAGGCCGGCATCGAGGTGCGGCAAACAGAAGCCGGCGCGCAGGTCGTGGCCGTGGGGGCGCTTGTCAAGCACAGCGTATGCCGGGTGATGTCGGCGGCGCCGGGCGGCGGGGCATGCGTGCTGGTGATCAGCTGCTGGACGACGCCGCTGGAGCGCCACTTTGCCAAGCCCAACACGGAGCAAAGCCTGGGCTTTTTGCCCGTCGGCCATACGGAGGACAGCTCGGTCTACTACTGCCCGGGCGACGGCACCGAGGATATCCTGCTCTACGGCCCCGGGATGCCGGGGGGCGACGGCATCATCACGCTGCCGCGTCTGACGCTGGGGTACTACCTGCTGGCGGCCGCAGCCCTCGCTGCGGTGCTGGGCGCCGCGTGGGCGCTGCTGCGCAAAAGACCGTCCGCCCCGGTGCTGGGCGCGCTGTTTTGGGCGCCGGTGTGTTATCTGGCGGCCCACCTGCTCATCAAGGGCACCAAAACGGTGAGCTACAATCTTGGGCGGGATCTCAGCCTCATCCTGCTCACCGCTCTGCTGCTGTGGTGCGCCGTCCTGCTGGCCGCCGCGCTCTGGCGCAGCCGCCGCCAACGGTAACGGCGCCCGCCGCGCCGCAAGTACCAATAGGTGCCTTTGGCCGGGGGTATGGCTTTAAGCTTGACGAAAGACAGTTGTGTCCGCCTGTCGCACACCTGACGGCGTGCGCCCGAACGGACACAACTGTCTTTCTGTTATAAAGTTCCTGCGCCACACCCCCGGTCGGCGGCGGATGTCCGCCGCCCATGAGGGGAGGCACCTTTGAGCTTTGCGGCGCGGCGCCCTGCTCGCCGCGCCTTACGCCAGCTCGTGCACGAACTGGATGAACGCCTCGCGCTCCTCGGGCGTATCGACGGTGGCCATGTACATCTGGTTGCCCATGTCCAGCGCCAGCGCGTCCGGGATGCGGTCGCACATTTTCATCACAGCGCCGTACTTTTCCAATATTTCCTCGTGGCTGTGGCGGTACACCTTGCCGTCGCGCCGGCCCGCGTACACGCAGAAATGCTTTTCGCCCACAAGGTCCACGTTGCGGACCTCGTCAAAGCAGACCATGTCGGCCCAGATCTGGTAGCAGTCCACGCTGTTGGCAAAGTTGATCATGTCCGGCGTGTAGCCGCCCGCCGGGCGCATGTTGACCTCCAGCGCCACATAGTCGCCCTTTTTGCCAAGGCCCTTCTTGCCCTTGTTGAGCTGGAAGAACTCACAGTGGAAAAACCGGCTCTTGGCGCCGAACGCCTTGATGGTGGCAAAGCCCACCTTGCGCAGCGCCTCGGGCACCTCCTTCTGCGTCCAGTAGGCAAGGTCGCCGTTCGTGTTCACGATGTCCATGATGGGGGTGGGGAAGTAGTTGCTCGTGTAGAACAGCGGCACGCAGTCACTGCCGGCCACGCCGTCAAAGCTGACGATGGTGCCGTCGATGAACTCCTCCATGATGTATCTTGCCTGCGGCAGGTCGGCGTAGAAGGCCTTGAGGTCGGCGGCGTTCTTGAGCTTGTAGGTGGCCTCGGCGCCGCAGCCGTTGTCCGGCTTGACGATGACCGGGTAGCCGACCTCCCGGATGAACGCCTCGGCCGCCTCGAGCGTCGAGACCATGTGATGGCGCGCCACCGGCACGCCGGCCTTGCGATAGCTCTCTTTCATGCGACTCTTGAACTTGATGCGGCTGATAAAATCGTTCTGCGCGCCGGTCGTGATGTTGAAATCGGTGCGCAGCTGGGCGTCCATCTCCAGCCAGAATTCGTTGTTGGATTCCAGCCAGTCGATCTTGCCGTACTTAAAGGTGAAATACCCCACGGCGCGCACCATATCGTCGTAGCTGGCCAGGCTGCCCACGCGGTAATACTCGGTCAGGCAGTTTTTCAGCTCCTCCGGGATGCTGTTATAGTCTGCGTCGCCGATGCCCAGCACGTTGACACCGTTGCGCACAAGGCGCTCGCAGAAATTCCAGTAGGTCTTGGGGAAATGCGGGCTCACAAACACAAAATTCAAGATTCTTCATCCTCTCACGGTTTTTGCGGCAAAAAGCGGCGCACACCGCTTTACACGAATTGGTTCCGCGCCGCGCTGTACTCATAGCCGATGTCCGCGAGCCTTGCGCGAAGCTCGGCCTCGTCGGCATCCTACCGGCGGCAGAAAGCGGCCAGGTCGGCGTCACGGTCGCGCAGTTTGGTGTTGACGTAGCTGAGCAGGATCATCGGGTCTTGCGGCAACATGGCAAACTCCTTTAAAGCGTTAAAGCAAATGCTTATGAGAAAAGCCGGCCACGAACGTAGCCGGCCTGTTTGCAACCAGTTCAGACCGCGCGGGTCACCTTGCCGGCGCGCAGGCAGCGGGTGCAGGCGTAGATGTATTTGGGGGAACCATCCACCACAGCCTTAACACGCTTCACATTCGGGGCCCAGGTACGGTTGCTCCGACGGTGAGAGTGGGAGACCTTGATCCCAAACGTGATACCCTTGCCACAGCAGGAACATTTGGCCATATTGCTTGCACCTCCTTTAACGTAGCTATAGTATCATAGCAGAACGCACCCGAAAATGCAAGCCCAAATTCAATTTTTTTTGCCCCGCGGCGGTTTTTGCCGCCCAAAACCGCCGCGAAAATGGGTGACAGCGGCCTTTGTTTGTGTTATACTGTACCCTGTACGCACAAAGGAGAATGCCGCATGCCCCGATCCAATACCGAATATGCCGAGCCGTTCAAGGTATACCGCCACGACGGCGACGCCTTTGGCCGCCTGAAGCCGGCGGCGCTTTTGCGCTACGCCCAGCAGGTGGCGATGCAGAACGCCTGGAACGCCGGCCTCACCGATGCGGTCTACGAAAAGACCCACACCGCCTATGTGCTGGCCAAGCTCGCGCTGCGGTTCGCCCGCCAGCCCCGCGTGGACGAGACGCTCACCCTGCTCACCCAGCCGGAAAAGGCGTTCCACGCCGTCAACAAGCGCGTCACCCGCGTGTACGACGAAAGCGGCGCCGAGGTCGCGCTGATGGACAGCCGCTGGGTCGTCATCGACACCGAAAAGCGCGCCATCCTGCGCGTGCATCCCCCGCACTTTGAGGATGCCTGGGCCGACAAGGTCGACGCCGAGCTGCCCATGAAGATGCAGAGATTCGCCCCCGAGGACTGCGAGCCCGTCGGCGAGCGCACGGCGGTCTATTCCTGCTGCGACCTCAACGGCCACCTCAACAACACCCGCTATGTCGACATGCTGTTCGACGCGCTGCCGCTCGAGAGCCTGCGCGGCCACACGGTGCGGGAGCTTTTGATCTTCTACCACAAGGAGGTGCCGCTGGGCGAGAGCTTTGCGCTCTACCGCAAAAGGACCGGCGAAGACACCTGGTATTTCCTCGGCCAGCGGGAGGGCCACGCCTGCTTTGAGGCAACGCTGGCCCTTGAAGCCGAAGGGGGCGTGCCCGATGCCCGCTGACCTGCACACCCACACGACCTGGTCGGACGGCTCCACCCCGGCGGAAAAGCTGCCGTTTCTGGCCAGGGCCGCGGGGCTCGGCGCCCTGGCCGTCTCCGACCACGACAGCGTCGAGAGCGTGCGCTGGGCGTATGCCCACCCGCGGCTCGACGGCGTGGCGCTCGTCCCGGCCACCGAGCTCACGGCCTATGACTACGCCCGCCGCCGGCGCGTGCACATCCTGTGCTACTGGCCGGACGACTGCGCGGCCCTTGCCGCCCACTGCCGCACGATGGCCGGGCGTCGCCGCGCCGTGGCGCTGCAAACGGCAAAGGAGCTCGAGGCCCTCTACCCGCAGTTCCAAACGCAGGAGGCCCTCGCCGAGGCGGCTGACAGCAACACCGTCTACAAGGCGCACCTGATGCGCGTTTTGTGGAAGTACGGCCTTGCCGACGGGCTCTACAACGACACCTACCACAAGCTGTTCGTGCCCGGCGGCGTGCTGCATGACCCCGAATACGAGACCGTCGAGACGGTGCTCGCGCTCGTCAGGGCCTGCCGCGGCGTGGCGGTGCTCGCGCATCCCAGCGTCTACCGCAGCATGGAGCTGGCGCGGGAGCTGTTTGCCGCCGGCGCCGTCGACGGCGTCGAGATCGAGCACCCGCGCAACACCCCCGAGGACAAGGCCGAGCTGTACGCGCTGGCGGAAAGGTATGGCCTCATCGTCACCGGCGGCAGCGACTACCACGGCATGAACAGCAAGGTGCCGCACCCCGTCGGCGCCGGCGTCACACAGGACGAACAGACCGAGCGCATCGCCGATCTGGCGCGCGCCCGCAAACGATAACACAGCAAAGGAGAAACCGAAAATGGCATACGTTTACCAGAACAAGGGCACCTGCTCGGTGCAGACCGAGGTCACGCTCAACCCCGACCACACCATCGCCTCGGTCAAGGTGCTGGGCGGCTGCAACGGCAACCTCAAGGGCATCACGTCGCTTTTGCAGGGCATGAAGGCCGAGGACGCCATCGCCCGCATGCAGGGCCTCAAGTGCGGGTACAAAAACACCAGCTGCCCCGACCAGATCGCTCTGGCGCTCAAGGGCGCGCTGGCCGAGCTCGGCTGAGCCGCCGGAAGCAAAAGCCGCGGGCGGCCCGCCCGCAGACCGCCGCACAGGCAGTATTTCAAGCAAGGAGCCTTTTGATGGACTGCTTCCAATATCCCTATGATACCGAGACCCTGCTGCGCAAAAAGCGCCGTCTCAAGCGCGAGCTGCTGGCCCAAAACCCGGCCCCGCTGCACAAAAGGATCGCCATCCTCGGCGGCTCGACCACCAACGAGGTGGCCGACCAGCTGGGGCTGTTCCTGCTCACCTACGGCATCGAGGCGGAGTTCTATCAGTCGGAGTACGCGCAGTACTGGCAGGACGCCATGTTCGGCACGCCCGAGCTCGATGCCTTTGCGCCGGACATCGTCTACATCCATACGAGCTGGCGCAACATCACGGCGTTCCCGTCCCTCGCGGACGATGCCGCCGCCGTCGATGCCCTGCTCGAGGCCGAGTACGCGCGCTTTGCCGCGATGTGGGACGCGCTCGGGCAAAAATTCCACTGCCCCATCCTCCAAAACAACTTCGACCGCCCCAATTACCGCCTGCTCGGCAACCGCGACATCTGGGATCTCCATGGCCGCAGCAATTTCATCGCCCGCCTCAACCAGAAGCTTTACGCGGCGGCCGCCGAACGGCAGGATCTCTACCTCAACGACCTCGACTGGCTGGCCGCCGATTTCGGCCTGGCCGCGTGGAACAGCGGCTTTTACTGGCACATGTACAAGTACGCCATGTCGCTGGATGCCATCCCGGCGCTGGCCGCGAACCTCGCGCACATCATCAAGGCCATCTACGGGCGCAACAAAAAGGTGCTCGCGCTCGACCTTGACAACACGCTCTGGGGCGGCATCGTCGGCGACGACGGCGTCGAGGGCATCGCCATCGGCCCCGAGCTGCCGGAGGGGCAGGTCTACGCCGAATTCCAGAGCTACTGCAAGGCGCTCAAGGACATCGGCGTCGTGCTCACGGTCGATTCCAAAAACGACGAAGCCAACGCGCTTGCGGGTCTCGGGCATCCCGACGGCGTCCTGCGCGCCGAGGATTTCGTGGCCATCAAGGCCAGCTGGGAGCCCAAGGACCAGAACCTTGCCGCCACCGCGAAAGAGCTCAGCCTCGGGGCCGACAGCTTCGTCTTTGCCGACGACAACCCCGCCGAGCGCGCCATCGTCGCCGCGCAGCTGCCCGGCGTGGACACGCCCGCCCTCGACCGCGCCGAGGACTATATCAAGGTGCTCGACCACGGCGGCTATTTTGAGGCCGTGACCCTCTCAAAGGAGGACAGGGAAAAGACCGCGCTCTACCGCCAGAACGCGCAGCGCGCCGCCGCCCAAGCCTCCTTTGCCGACTACGGCGCATACCTCGACAGCCTGGAGATGACCGCCGCCATCCGCCCCTTTGAGCCGATGGCCGTCGCCCGCGTGGCGCAGCTGACGAACAAGTCCAACCAGTTCAACCTCACCACGCTGCGCTGCTCCGAGGAGGACATCCGCGCCATGGCCGGCAATGCCGGCTGGCTGTGCCTGTATGGCCGGCTGGCCGATAAATTCGGCGACAACGGCATCGTCACCGTCGTTGCCGGCGAGCAGAAGGGCGACGAGGTGCACCTGCGCCTGTGGCTGATGAGCTGCCGCGTGCTCAAGCGCGGCATGGAGGACGCCATGATGGACGCGGTGGTGGCCGAGGCCGCCGCGCGCGGGGCCAAAGCGCTCGTCGGGTACTATTACCCCACGGCCAAGAACGCGATGGTCAAGGATTTTTACGCCCAGATGGGCTTTTCCAAGGCCGCCGGGGACGATGCCGGCAACACCGTATGGCGGCTGGAGTTGGCCGGGTATCAGCCAAAGCACCCACATATGACGGTCGAACGGTAAAAGCCGGGCCGACACAACACAGATAAAAACACGCGGGGCGTTGGGCCGAAAGGCCCAACGCCCCGCTGCGGCGTGTTTTACAAGGGCAACAAAGCCTTACAAGCCAAAGTACCGCACGGCGTTGTTGTAGCTGATGCCCTCCACGATCTTCTTGAGGGCCTTCTCGTCGTTGGGGTACTGGCCGTTCTCGACCCAGCTGCCCACCAGGTTGCACATCAGGCGGCGGAACAGCTCGTGCCGGGTGTAGCTCAAAAAGCTGCGGCTGTCGGTCAGCATACCGATAAAGTTGCCCAAAAGCCCCAGCCGCGCCAGCGTGCGCATCTGCTGGTACATACCGTCGTCGGTATCCAGGAACCACCACGCGCTGCCCAGCTGGATCTTGCCGGGCACCTCGTCGTCCTGGAAGGGCCCCAGCACCGTGCCCAGCATATCGAAATCCGACGCGTTGAGGCTGTACAGGATGGTCTTGGGGCACTCGCCCGTTTCGGTCAGCTTGGAGAGCAGGCTGCTGATGGTGGTGCTGCAATCCGTCACGGCGATCATGTCGTACCCGGTGTCGGGGCCGAGCTTTTCGTACATTTTTTTGTTGACGTTGCGCAGGCAGCTGTAGTGCAGCTGCATCGCCACGTTGTATTTCTTGTACAGGCGGCCCAGCGCCAGCAGCACATAGGTGGTGTACTCCTCGCCTTCCTCCACCGTCAGCGCCTCGCCGGCCATCGCCTTTTTAAAGGCGGCGGTCGCCTTGTCGGCGTCCGTTTCGCGGTAGGGGACGTAGTCCAGCCCGTGGTCGGAAGCCTTGCAGCCCATCGAAACAAAGAACTGCAGCCGCTCGTCCAGAGCCTTAATGACGCAGTTGGCGCAGGCAAACTTGCGGCCCACGACGCCTTCCAGCTTCTCGATGTATTCTTTAAAGCCGGGTTTCAGGATGTTCAGCGCCTTATCGGGGCGGAAGCTCGGCGCCACGGTGAAGGAGATGGTGGGATCTTCCTTGATCTTTTGGTGCCATTCCAGCGTATCGACGGGGTCGTCGGTGGTGCCGATAAAGGCCACGTTGGACTGCTCGATCAGCCCGCGCACCGTCATTTTGGGGTCATGCTGGAGCTTGTCGTTGCACAGGTTCCACACTTCCTCGGCGGTGTCGCCGTTCAAAACGCCGTCATAGCCGAAAAACTTTTTCAGCTCCAGATGGCACCAGGTGAACATCGGGTTGCCGATGGCCATCTCCAGCGCCTCGGCAAATTTCTGGAAGCGCTCGCGGTCGGGCTTGTCGCCGGTGATGTACTCCTCCGGCACGCCGTTGGAGCGCATCACGCGCCATTTGTAGTGGTCGCCGAAATAATAGTCGCTGCCGTCCGCCAGCACCTGATGCCCGCCCAGCCAGACCTGGGCGATGTTCTCAAAGCGGCGATTCTCATAGATCTCCTGCGGGGGGATATGGCAGTGGTAGTCCACAATGGGCAATTTGGCCGAATAGTCGTGGTAGAGGTGCTGGGCGGTCGGGGTGTCCAGCAGGAAGTTTTTGTCCATGAAAGCTTTCATACCTTGCTCCTTTTCCAAAAACAGCTTCGCGGCAGCCGGGGCCCGGTGCACGCCGGGGCCGCCGCCCGCCGTGCCGGGATATAACTGAATCCATTATACAAAACGCCCGGCATTTCAACAAGCGGCAAACCCGCCGTGCGCGGACAAAATAATAAACAAAAATTTTTCCCGCTTTTTGTGCAAGCTGTTGAAACGCGATTTTTTGCCTGCCCATGTGAAAAAAAGCCCGAAAAGCGGGCGCTTTTCTCTTGACGGCGGGGAGCAAAAAAACTAAAATAATACTGTATAGGCATACCTTGCCGCGCTCCCCGCGCGGGGGCCAAACGCTAGAAAAAAGGAGAGATATCATGCAAACCCTGAACTATGAAGTCCTTGCCAAGTCTGGCTACAAGGGGTACATCCTCAAGGATGCGCCCGAAAAGGTCATGCAGTTCGGTGAGGGCAATTTCCTGCGCGCGTTTGTGGATTACTGGTTCGACGTATCCAACGAGAGGGTCGGCTGGAACGGCAAGTGCGTGCTCGTGCAGCCCATCGCCCAGGGCCTGACCGGCCTGATCAACGCGCAGGAGGGGCTGTACACGCTCTATCTGCGCGGTCGCCAGAACGGCGAAAAGGTCGACGCCAAGCGCGTCATCTCCAGCGTCTCCCGCGCCATCAACCCCTACGAGAAAGAGGGCTATGACGCCATGATGGCGCTGGCCGTCTCGGACGACCTCGAGTATGTCGTCTCCAACACCACCGAGGCCGGCATCGTCTATGACCCCGCCTGCCAGCAGGCGGACTGCCCGCCCTCGAGCTTCCCCGCCAAATTGACCCAGGTGCTCTACGCGCGCTGGAAAGCCGGCAAGCCCGGCGTGGTCGTGCTCTCCTGCGAGCTCATCGACAACAACGGCAAGGAGCTGCAAAAGTGCGTCGGCCAGTACATCGCCCAGTGGGGCCTGGAGGACGCTTTCAGGCAATGGGTCGACGCCGAGTGCACGTTCTGCTCCACCCTTGTCGACCGCATCGTGCCGGGCCGCATCCGCGACGCCGCCGAGGTCGCGCGGCTCGAGGCCGAGAACGGCTACCATGACGAGCTCATCGACGTCGGCGAGGTGTTCGGCGTGTGGAACATCGAGGGCCCCGACTGGCTGGCCGACAAGCTGCCGTTCAAGGCGGCCGGCCTCAACTGCCCGGTGGTGCCGGACGTTACCCCCTACAAAAAGCGCAAGGTGCGCATTTTGAACGGCGCGCACACCGGCTTCGTGCTGGGCGCGTATCTGGCCGGGTTCGACATCGTGCGCGACTGCATGCAGGACGAGACGGTGCTCGGCTTTATGAACAAGATGCTGTACGAGGAGGTCGTGCCCATCCTGCCGCTCGACAAGGAGGACTGCAAGCAGTTCGCCGCCGCCGTGCAGGATCGCTTCAACAACCCGTTCGTCAACCATGAGCTGATGAGCATCTCGCTCAACTCCACCTCCAAGTGGCGCGCGCGCAACATGCCCAGCTTTTTGGAGTATGTCGAGGCGAACGGCGCCCTGCCGCCCTGCCTGACGATGAGCTTCGCGGCCTACATCGCGTTCTATTCGAGCGATATCCAGGCCCTCACCGACAAGGGCCTCGTCTGCAAGCGCCCCAAGGGCAACGAGTACACCATCAGCGACGACGCCTGGGCGCTGGAGTTCTACTACGCCCACAAGGACGATGCGCCCGAGGCGCTCGTCCACGCCGTGATGACCAACGAGCAGATGTGGGGCCAGGACCTCACCGCCGTGCCCGGCTTTGAGGCCGCCACCGTCCAAAACCTCAAGCTCATCCGCGAAAAGGGCGCCAAGGCCGCCTACGCGAGCGTTTTGTAACAGCGACCGCTTCCGCTTTTTGCCGCGGACAGCCGATGCGATCCTAAACTCAAAGGAAAGGGGCAAATCGCCATGCCGCTTGCCATCCAAATCAACCCCGCCGACAACGTCGTCGTCGCGCTGCATCCCATCGCCAAAGGCACCGCCGTGCCGGTGGGGCAGGGCACCGTGACCGCCGCCGAGGACATCCCCCAGGGCCATAAGATGGCCATCGCCCCCATCGCCGAGGGCGAAAACGTCATCAAGTACGGCTTTGCCATCGGCCACACCACCGCCGCCGTCACGCCCGGCCTGTGGCTGCACACCCACAACATCCATACGAACCTCTCGGGCGAGGTCGAGTACAGCTACCACCCCAACGTCCACCCGCTGCCCCCCGCCGCGCCCGAGACCTTTATGGGCTACCGCCGCAAGGACGGCAGGGTCGGCATCCGCAACGAGATCTGGATCATCCCCACCGTCGGCTGCGTCAATGACTGCGCCAAGGCGCTGGTGCGGGACAATCAGGACCTCGTCACCGGCTCCATCGACGGGCTCTACACCTTCACCCACCCGTTCGGCTGCTCCCAGACCGGGCATGACCACGCCCAGACGCGCAAGCTGCTGGCGGCGCTCACCCGCCACC
>CANRBN010000056.1 GCA_947628865.1 uncultured Gemmiger sp. | reverse complement strand
GGCGACGAAACGCGCGAGATCCTGCAGGCGGGCGGCAAGCTGTACACCCAGCTCAAGATCGACGAGATCACCAACCTCGGCGCCGTCAACATCCGCCTGCGCAGCCTGTTCGCGGCGCTGGAGGAAAGGCAGAGCCGCGAAGAGGGCCGATAGGAGCTTTCGTATGGAATACACCACCCCCAACTTTACCCCCGATATGGTCAAGACCCACACCATCCTCATCCCCAACATGGCGCCCATCCAGTTCCGGCTGATGGCCGACGCGCTGCGCAGCGAGGGCTATACGGTGGAGTTTTTGGGCAACTGCGGCAGCCGCGTGGCGCAGTTGGGGCTGCAGTATGTCCACAACGATACCTGCTACCCGGCGCTGCTGGTCATCGGGCAGTTCCTCGACGCGCTGGGCAGCGGTCGGTATGACCTTGACCACACCGCGCTGCTCATCACCCAGACGGGCGGCGGGTGCCGCGCCTCCAACTACATCAAGCTGCTGCGCAAGGCGCTGGTGCGCGCCGGCTACGGCAACATCCCGGTCGCCTCGCTCAATTTTTCCGGCCTTGAAAAGGACAGCGGCCTGCCCCTCACCGTGCGGCTGCTGCGCAAGGTCATCGCCGCCATCGAATACGGCGACCTCATCATGGCGCTGCGCAGCCAGGTGCGCCCCTACCAGAACGCCCCCGGCGCGGCCGAGGCGATGGCGGAAAAGTGGATCGCCACGGCGGGGGGCTGGCTGCGCGCGGATCGCGGCTATACCGGCCATGAGATGAAGCGCAATTTTGCCGCCATCGCCGCCGATTTCGCCGCCGTGCCCATCACCCGCACGCCCAGGGTCAAGGTCGGCGTGGTGGGCGAGATCTACGTCAAATACTCGCCGCTCGGCAACAACGACCTCGAAAGATTCCTCGAAAGCCAGGACTGTGAGGTCAACCTCCCCGGCCTGATGGGGTTTGTGGAATACTGCGTGGCCAACTATCGGCTGGACGTCGATTTGTACGGCGGCAAGCATCTCGTCGCCGGCGGGGCGGATCTGCTGCTCAGCTATCTCGACAGCCTCGGCATGGCCGCCGCCAGGGCCATGCGGGACAACGGCTTTTACGCCCCCGGCTCTTTCCGCGAGCTGATGAAAAAGCCGCAGGGCATCATCTCGCTGGGCGCCAAGATGGGCGAGGGCTGGCTGCTCACCGCCGAGATGCTCGAGCTCGTCGAGGGCGGCTACCCCAACATCGTCTGCGCGCAGCCGTTCGGCTGCCTGCCGAATCACATCGTCGGCAAGGGCATGATCAACAAGATCCGCGCGCTCTATCCGCAGGCGAACATCACCCCCGTCGACTATGACCCCAGCGCCACCGCCGTCAACCAGGAGAACCGCATCAAGCTGATGCTGGCCGTCGCCCGGGAGAACCTGACCGCCCCCGCCGCCCCGGCGCCCGCCACCGCCGAGAGCCTGGCCGGCGGGCCGCCCGCCGTCGGCGCGGCTTTTTGAGAAGCGTGTCGGGTCCCTCGACGCGCGACAGACTGTCGAAAAAGGTATTTTCTGAATCCATCGGCCTCGGCTGACATGCTCGCGCCCGCAGGCGCATGTCGGAGGCCAACCGCGCGAAGCGCGGCTCTTAGGCCGGAGACTCAGACGAGGGCGATACCTCCAGAGCAAAAAATGCCGTTCGAGTCGCCTTTAGGCATGAGAACAGCATTTTTTGCGACGGGGTGTGTCCAAGAGAGGGGTGCAGGCGGACTGGCGCAGCCAGCGTAGCCGAACCCCTCTTTTGCAGCGTGTCGAGTCCCTCGACACGCGAAAAGCATCGGCCCCCGCCGCGGCGGGGGCCGATGCTTTTGTGCGCGTATCTTTACACGACCGGCATAGGCCCGGTCTCGGCCTGCGCCGCCTGGTATCGGAGCGCCGCCGCGATGAAGCCCTTGAACAGCGGGTGGGCGCGGTTGGGGCGGCTCTTGAACTCGGGGTGGAACTGCACGCCGAGGTGGAAATCCCGCCCGGGCAGCTCCACGGCCTCGACCAGGCGCCCGTTGGGGCTGGTGCCGCAGATGACAAGGCCGCTGTTCTGCATCTCGGTGCGGAAATCGTTGTTGAACTCATAGCGATGGCGGTGGCGCTCGTCGACGTGGTCGGTGCCGTAGCAGGCGCGCAGCACCGTGCCGGCGGCCACCGCGCAGGGGTATTTGCCCAGCCGCATCGTGCCGCCCTTGGGGATGTTGCCCTGCTGATCCGGCATGAGCGCGATGACGTTGTGCTCGCCGTCGGGCGTGAACTCGCTCGAGTTGGCGTCGGCGTAGCCCAGGACGTTGCGCGCATACTCGATGACCATGATTTGCATGCCCAGGCAGATGCCGAAGTAGGGGACGCCCTGCTCGCGCGCGTACTGCGCGGCCTGCACCATGCCCTCGATGCCGCGGTCGCCAAAGCCGCCGGGCAGGATGATGCCGTCCACGTCGGCCAGCTGTTCCTCACAGTGCACCTGGCTGGTCAGCAGCTCGCTGTCCACCCATTTGATGTCCACCTTGCTCTCGTTCTCAAAGCCGGCGTGGTACAGGCTCTCCATCACGCTCAGGTAGGCGTCGTGCAGCTTGACGTACTTGCCCACGAGCGCGATGCGGCAGGTCTTGGAGCGCGTGGCGATGCGGGAGATGAGCTCCTTCCACTCGGTCAGGTCGCTGGGCGGGGTGTCCAGATGCAGCTGGCGCGCCACCACGGTGGTCAGCCCGGCGGCCTCCAGCATCAGCGGGCATTCGTAGAGGCTGGGCATCGTCAGGTTTTCGATCACGCAGTCGGGCCGCACGTTGCAGAACAGGCTGATCTTGCGCTTGATGTCGGCGCCGACCGGGCCGTCGGCGCGCAGCACGATGACGTTGGGCGCGATGCCCATGCCCTGCAGCTCCTTGACCGAGTGCTGCGCGGGCTTTGACTTGTATTCGTCCGAGCCGGAGATGTACGGCACGAGCACGACGTGGATGTAGCAGCAGTTCTCGAGCCCCTGCTCCAGCCCCACCTGGCGGATGGCCTCCAGGAACGGCTGGCTCTCGATATCGCCGGTCGTGCCGCCGATCTCGGTGATGACGACGTCCGCCTCGGTGCTCTTGGCGAGGTTGTAGATGTAGCTCTTGATCTCGTTGGTGATGTGGGGGATGATCTGCACCGTCTGGCCCAGGTAGGCGCCCTGCCGCTCCTTGTTGAGCACGTTCCAGTACACCTTGCCGGTCGTCAGGTTGGAGTATTTGTTCAAGTTTTCGTCGGTGAAACGCTCGTAATGGCCGAGATCGAGGTCGGTCTCGGTGCCGTCGTCGGTCACGAACACCTCGCCGTGCTGCAAGGGGCTCATGGTGCCGGGGTCGACGTTGATATAGGGGTCGAGCTTCTGGCTGGCCACCTTGAGCCCGCGCGTTTTGAGCAAACGACCCAGGCTCGCCGCGGTGATGCCCTTGCCCAGCCCCGACACGACGCCGCCGGTCACGAATACATATTTGGTCGCCATATTGAACATCCTCCCACGGATGCCGTGCGCCGTAGCAGGGGCGCCGCATCACAGTACTATTATACAGGCTTGGTGCCGCGGTGGCAAGCCCGCGGCACACAAAAGCTGTTTATTTTCAAAACAAGGCGCCCGACCTGCTTTTATTCGGCCTCCAGCTGCTCCAAAAGCGTCTGCGCCACCTCCCCGCGGGAGCGGCGGGTGTCCATCGCGGTCTTTTCGATCAGGCGGTGGGCGTCGGCCTCGCACAGGCCGCGCTTTTCGATCAGCGCGCATTTGGCGCGGTTGACCAGCCGCAGCTGGGCCAGGCGGTCGGCCAGGCGGGCGTTCTCCGCCTGCAGGACGGCCAGCCGGCGGTAACAGGCGGTGGCCATCTGTACGGCCTGGCGGAACTGTGCCGCCGAGAACGGCTTGCCCAGCACCAGCACGCCGTGATCCTGCAGCCGGCCCGAAAGCTCGCCCGCCGCATCGGTCTTTGCCAAAAACACCACCCCGGCGTGGGTGGCCCCGGCGGCGAACAGCCCCAGCTCATGCCCGAACTCGTCGGGCAGCGGGCTGTTGATGATGACGACCTCCAGATCCATGCCGTCCATGCGGCGGCGGGCCTCGCCGCCGCTGGCCGCCATCATAGGGCGCGCGTAGCCCAGCTCGGCGACGTGCCGGGCCAGGTATTCATTGGCGCTGCTGCCCGCCGAAACGATCATCGCGAGCCCCACGCACACCGCCTCCTTTCCGGGGAGAATGGAAACCCTTTACAGCGTCAAAAAGCAGTTTTCCCATTCCCACGCGACAGGGTCATGGCTGTTCTCGTAATCGTGGCAGAGCTGGGCCTGGCAGGCAAAATACTTGTTCGAGAGCGCCAGCGGCAGTTCGTTTTGGATGAACTCGCTCGAGGCGGCCACCGTGATGGCCTCGCGCAGGCTGCGCGGCAGGCTCCCGAGCCCCGCGGCGGCCGAGCGGTGGAAGAGGTTGCGGTTCACGGGCGCGGGCAGCGGCAGCCGCTTTTGGATGCCGTCCAGCCCCGCCGCCAGCAGCAGCCCGATGACGAGATACGGGTTGCCGGCGGGGTCGGGGCTGCGCATCTCCATGCGGGCGAGCGGCCCGCCCGCCGAGGGCAGCCGCACGAGCTGGCTGCGGTTCTGGCGGCTCCAGCTCACATACTGCGGGGCCTCGCAGCTGCCGAAGCGCGCGTAGGAGTTGGGCACCGGGTTGCAGAAGGCCGTCAGCTCGCGCGCGTGGGCCAGCACGCCGGCCACGAAATGCCCGGCCTCGCTGTCCGGCGTGAATCCGCCGTCGAACAGGTTTTTGCCGCCGCGCCGCAGCGAGAGGTTCACATGCAGCCCGCTGCCGGCCTGGTCGGCCAGGGGCTTGGGCATAAAGCTGGCGTACAGCCCGCTGCGGTCGGCGATGGCCTTGACGGTGCTTTTAAAGGTGTTCAGGTTGTCGGCCCCGGCCAGCGCCGAGGTATACAAAAAGTCGATCTCGTTCTGGCCGTGGCCGCTCTCGTGGTGGCTGTGCTGCGGGCGCAGGCCCATGTCCTCGAGCGCAAAGCAGATCTCGCGGCGGATATTCTCGCCGCGGTCGAGCGGGGCGATGTCAAAATACCCGCCGCGGTCGAGCGGCTCCTTGGTGGGCGCGCCGTTCTCGTCGGTGCGGAAGAGATAGAACTCACACTCGCAGCCCACGTCGGCGGCAAGGCCCATGGCGGCGGCGCGCGCCTCCACGCTTTGCAGGTAGCCGCGGCAGTTGCCCAAAAACGGCTTGCCGTCGGGCAGCGTGATGTCACAGTACAGGCGCATCACGCGGCCCTCGGTGGGGCGCCAGGGCAAAAGATGCGCGGTATCGGGGTCGGGCCAGAGGATGAGGTCGCTCTCCTCCACGTTCATGAACCCCGCGATGGAGCTGCCGTCAAAGCCCACGCCGTGTTCAAAGGCGGCGGGCAGCTCGCTCGCGAACAGGGCGATGTTTTTCTGGCTGCCGAAGATATCGCAGAACGCCAGACGCACGAATTTGACGTCATTGTCCTCGACGAAGTTGAGAATATCCTGCGCGGTGCGTTTCATGGGCTGTACCTCCTTGGACGGTGGGCTTCCTCATCCTACTATAAAGTCCGGGCGCGCGGTTTGCAAGCCCTTTTTGAAACTCCGAAGGCCCGCGTCGCCGCGGGCCCCCGGAGCTGGTGTAAGAAACGGGAAAAGGAGAATGGCTTTCTGCACGCCGAACCATGTCCGGCGCGCGCGAAAATCGATTTGCCGCAAATCGATCTTCGCGCGGCAAAAACGGCGAAGCGCAGCACCGCGGAGCGGCGCGCGCAGGCGCGCCATAAAAGGATCGTCAGATCCGGCTTTTACTCGGTATAGAACAGCATCCGGCTGTAGCATGGCAGCGGCCAGTATTCCTCGTCGACCAGCTGCTCGGCGGCGTCGGCTGCGGCGCGCAGGCGGGCCATGGCCGGCAGCACGGTGTCGTGGTAGGCATGGGCCTTGGCGGCCTCGTCCTTCATCGCGCTGGCGGCGTCTGTCACGGCGTTGAGCGCGTCGGTGGCGTCGCTCATCTCGTCGGCGTAGCCGGTCAGCGCCGTCAGCACCTTCTGCTCCGCCTTGACCGAGATGCCCTCCACCACGCTCTGCTTGGCGGCGGCGGTCGCGGCGACCTCGCCCATGTAGCTGGTCACGGCGGGCAGCAGCTGCTTGCTGGCGATGCGGTGCATCGTGCGCGCCTCGATGTTGATGATCTTGGAGTAATGCTCCATCTCCACCTCATAGCGGCTGAGCATCTCGGTGCGGGTCAAAACGCCGAACTCCTCCATCAGGGCGATGTTCTTGTCCTCCGTCAGGGCGATCATCGCGTCGGGGGTGCATTTGCGGTTGGGCAGGCCGCGGCGCTCCGCCTCGACCTCCCACGCCGGGTCGTACCCGTCGCCGTTGAAGATAACGCGGCGGTGGTCGTTGAGGGTCTTTTTCACCCAGGCGGCGGCTACGCACTCAAAGTCTCCGTCGCCGGAGGCGGCCTCGACAAAATCCTTGAGGGCCTTGGCCACGGCGGTGTTGAGGATGGTGTTGACGTCCGAGAGGTTCTCGGCCGAGCCGGGGGCGCGGAACTCGAACTTGTTGCCGGTGAAGGCAAAGGGGGAGGTGCGGTTGCGGTCGGTGGTATCTTTGGAGAAGGTGGGCAGCACGTCGACGCCGAGGTCCATCTTCATCTTGACCGGGCCGGCGTAGGGGGAATCGGTGCACAGCGCGTCGATGACGGCTTCCAGCTCCTCGCCCACAAAGATGGAGATGATGGCCGGCGGGGCCTCGTTGGCGCCAAGGCGGTGGTCGTTGCCCGGGGTGGCCACGGCGGTGCGCAGAAGGTCGGCGTATTCATCCACGGCCTTGACCACGGCCGCCAGGAACACGAGGAACTGCAGATTCTCCATCGGGGTGTCGCCGGGGTCGAGCAGGTTCTCGTTCTTGGTGCCGATGGACCAGTTGTTGTGCTTGCCGCTGCCGTTCACGCCGTCAAAGGGTTTCTCGTGCTGCAGGCAGACAAGGCCGTATTTCGGGGCGATCTTCTTCATCATCTCCATCGTCAGCAGGTTGTGGTCGATGGCGACGTTGGTGGTATCGTAGATGGGCGCCAGCTCATGCTGGGCGGGGGCCACCTCGTTGTGCTTGGTCTTGGCCGGCACGCCCAGCTTCCACAGCTCCTCGTCCAGCTCCTTCATAAAGGCCGAGACGCAGGGGCGGATGGTGCCGAAGTAATGCTCCTCCAGTTCCTGGCCCTTGGTGGGCATACAGCCGAACAGCGTGCGCCCGGTCAGCACCAGATCCAGGCGTTTGTCATAATCCTCCTTGCGGATGAGGAAATACTCCTGCTCGGGGCCGACGGTGGTGGAGACGCGCTCCACATCCTTGCCGAACAGCTTGAGCACCTTGCACGCCTGGTCGGAGATGGCCTGCATCGAGCGCAGCAGCGGGGTCTTTTTGTCCAGCGCCTCGCCGGTGTAGGAGCAGAATGCTGTCGGGATGCACAGCACGTCGTCCTTGATGAACGCGTAGCTGGTCGGATCCCACGCGGTGTAGCCGCGGGCCTCGGCGGTGGCGCGCAGGCCCCCCGACGGGAACGACGAGGCGTCCGGCTCGCCCTTGATGAGCTCCTTGCCGGAGAACTCCATGATGGCGGTGCCGTCCGGCTGCGGGCTGACGAAGCCGTCGTGCTTTTCACTGGTGATGCCGGTCAGCGGCTGGAACCAGTGGGTGTAGTGCGTGGCGCCCTGCTCGATGGCCCAGCGCTTCATCACGCTGGCGACCACGTTGGCCATGTCCAAATCGAGCGGCTGCCCCTTTTCGATGGTGGCTTTCAGGCTCTTGTAGGTGGAGCTGGGCAGGCGCTCGCGCATCTCGTGCTCGTTGAATACCTTGCTGCCGTACAGCTCCATGACGGTTGCTGCCATAAATGACCCCTCCGTTGCAAAGATGAAAGGCGCCGCGAAACAATCGCAGCGCCCTTGCTGTTACGTTCCCATTATACGCACGGTGCCCCAAAAACGCAATAGGCGCAATGCTGAAAAGCCTTGGCGGCCACCCGTGAAATTTGGCGCTTTTGCCCATTTTGGCCCTGCCTGCCCCTTGACAGCGGGCGCGGCATATGGTATACATTGATTAAGATTTTGTCTTAAAATTTGCCCGCCGCCCCGGCGGCGCGGCACCGCTGCACAAGGAGGAAGCACCATGAGCAACAACCCGTATGCCGGCACCAGGACCGAGAAGAACCTGTGGGAGGCTTTCGCCGGCGAGAGCCAGGCCCGCAACAAGTACACCTATTTTGCCTCGGTGGCCAAAAAGGCCGGGTACGAGCAGATCGCCGCCCTGTTTTTGAAGACCGCCGACAATGAAAAGGAGCACGCCAAGCTCTGGTTCAAGGAGCTGGGCGAGCTGGGCGATACCGCCCAAAACCTCGCCGCCGCCGCGGCCGGCGAGAACTTTGAGTGGACGGATATGTACGACCGCATGGCCAGGGAGGCCGAGGCCGAGGGCTTCACGGCGCTGGCCGCCAAATTCCGCGGCGTCGCGGCCATCGAGAAGGAGCATGAGGAGCGCTACCGCGCCCTGCTCAGGAACGTCGAGGCCAGGCAGGTGTTCGAAAAGGCCGGCGTGCAGGTGTGGGAGTGCCGCAACTGCGGGCACATCGCCGTGGGCACCAGCGCCCCGGAGGTCTGCCCCGTGTGCAACCACCCGCAGGCATACTTTGAGCTGCGCGCACAGAATTACTGAGCCGGATCCACCGCGGCGGCAGGGCGTTGCCCTGCCGCCGCCCAGCGTGTCAAAAAAGAGCCCACTAAATCCCGGCGGGGTCAGGGGACCCCGCCCTACGGTCTCAAATCTATTGCATCTTCGTTGCAAACGTAGGGCGGCCTGCCCTCAGGCCGCCGCAGGGAGATGCTTGCTTATGGTTTTTCGACGGTCTGCGCGGCGGCAGGGCGTTGCCCTGCCGCCGCCACCTTTATGCGGGGCCCATGACACGGTGGCGGCACGCCTGCGGCCCGACCGCCAAAACAGCAAAGGAACGGTGTACGATGGAGATCGAACGCAAATGGATGGTGCCCGGCTGGCCGGGCGAGGCGCTGGCCCTGCCGCTGCTCAAGACCCACCGCATGGAGCAGGGCTACATCAGCGTGCGGCCCACCGTGCGCATCCGGCGCGAGGCGCTTGCCGGCGGGCCCACGGCGCATATCCTGTGCTTCAAGGGCGCCGGCACGCTCGCGCGCGAGGAGATCGAGACCGAGATCCCGCCCGAGCTCTTCCAAAGGCTCGAGCGCCTCATCGGCAAACCGCTCATCCAAAAGGAGCGCCGCACCTACCAGCTGCCCGGCGGTCTCGAGCTCGAGGTCAACGCCGTCGACCCCGGCGCGCCCACGGCCTTTTATTACGCCGAGATCGAGTACCCCACCGAGGCCGCCGCCCTCGCCTGGCAGCCGCCGACCCCGGCGCTCGCCGCCTATCTGGCCGACGAGTGCACGGGCCGCCCCGGCGCCAGCATGGGGGAGTACTGGCTGCAAACGCGCGCAGAGATGTAAAAAAGGAGCGCCATGCCCTGCCTTTCACAAAGCGGAAAGCCGCCCCCGCCCCAAGGCAGCGGGGGGCGGCGCGCTTGGGGCCGCCTTACGCGCCAAGCACCTCGGCCAGTGCCTGCGCGGCCAGCTCGCCGGCGCGCAGCGCCTCGTCCAGCGTGTTGGCGTGGCCGCCCACCTCGATGAGCAGGCTGCCGGTCGTGACGTCCTGGTTGTAGAACCGGTAGCCGCAGAGCACGGGCCGGGTCAGGCCGGGGTAGAGCGTCTCCATGCGCTCCTCCCAGGCGGCCGCAAAGCGCAGGTTTTGCTGCCAGTTTGGCAGCCGGACGCTGCCGCCGTTGTCACACCCCGCGATGAGCATCACCTGCGCGGTGTCCTGCCCGGCGATCTGCGTCAGCGGCTTGACGCGCGCGCCGTCGCTCTCGATGGCGTCGCGGTGCACGTCGAGGATGACCTTGATGGAGGGGTATTTTTCCAGATACCGGCGCGCCGTGGCGGCGCTGCGGGCATAGGCCTCGGTGTAGCTGGGGCTGTCGTGCAGGGTGGTGTCGTGCAGGGTGTTGATGCCCGCCGCCGTCAGCACCTGCGCCATGCGCTCGCCCACCACGCACATGTTCAGCGTGCGGTCGGCGGTGCGGGCGGCGAAATCGGGGTCATAGAGCGGCTCGTCCCAGGGCTGGTAGCACTCGGTCGCGTGGGTGTGCAGGATCAGCACCTGAGGCTCGTCGCTGCCGAGCGCCACCGTGAACGGCAGCCCGGGCGCCTGCGCGGCGGCGGCCAGAACGCTGTCCGGCTGGGCGGTGCGATTGTTGATGCTGCCCGCCGCCAGCCGCACGCTGCCGCTGCCGCCGTTGTAGCGCAGGGCGGTCACGGGGCCGGCGTTGGCCGGGATCACCGGGGCCGGCGTCGGCGTGGCGCCGGGCGATGCGTGCGGCGCGGGGCTTGGCCCGAAGGCCGAGGCCAATCCGCCCGCCGCGGGCTGTGCGGGGGCCGGCGTCGCCGTCGGCGTG
>CANRBN010000055.1 GCA_947628865.1 uncultured Gemmiger sp. | reverse complement strand
TGATGGGCGTCATCGTCAACAACGGCATCGTCTTTGTCGATTACACCAACCAGCTGCGCGTCGGCGGGCTGGACCGCACCACGGCGCTCGTCGCCGCCGGCACCACCCGCATGCGCCCCATTTTGATGACGACGCTGACCACCGTGCTGGCCATGGTGACGATGCTGTTCAGCTCCGACCCCGGCAGCGAGATGGGCCGCGGCATGGCCATCGTCATCGTCGGCGGCCTGCTCTACGCCACGCTGATGACGCTGTTCATCGTGCCGGTCGTGTACGATCTGCTGTTCCGCCGCCCGCCGGTCAACGTCGATGTCGGCGGCGATCTGGACGATCTGCCCGACGATGCCGCCGCCTTTGCCGCCCAGCTCGGCGGTCGGCTGGAGCCCGCCGCCCTGCCGGCGCAGGACGATCCTTTCCCCGATCATCCCATCGAAAAGGGCGGGCACTGAGCCGCCGCAGGGAGGGTACACCATGCTCAATGACAGCCAACGCCGGGAAAAGGAGCTCGCCGTCTATGACGCCGTGCTGCGCCTGATCGCCCGCGGCGAGGATCCCGCCGCGCTCACCGTACACAAGATCGCCGCCGAGGCCGATATCGGCAAGGGGACGGTGTACGAATACTTCCCCTCCAAGGAGGCCATCCTGCGCGGCCTCACCGCCTACTGCATGGACACCGAGCTCCGCCAGCTGGAGCGGGCCGCCGCGCCCTGCCAGACGCTGGAGGCGCTGCTGGATGCGCTGCTCGCCTATTTTGCCGAGCTCGCGCGCCAGCGCGCCGGCATCTACCGCGTCATCGCCGGCGCGCTGGCCCGGCAGACCGGCTCCGATGCCTGCCAGCCGGACGCCGCCGTGCTCGCACGCCTGCGGGGGCTTTTGCACGCGACGATCACGCGGCTGCGCGCCGCCGGCGAGATCGACCCCGACCTTGACGAGGAATACTGCCTGTACGCCCTCGCCGCCGCCGGCGTCAGCTGCACGGTGCTGCTCTCGGCGGCCGGCGACGGCGCGCCCGGCGGCACGGTGCTGCGCTTCACGCGACGGCTCCTGCAGCGCGCGCTCTGCGCGCCGGAGCAATAAAGCGCCCTGGCCCTGCCTGCCCGCGCGGACGGCACGGAAAGCGGCGTCTGCTCTTGACACCCCCAAAATCCTGTGGTAGGATGTACAAACAGGAACTATATCGTGCGCCCCCGCGCGGGGCGCCGCAAAAAAGGGGGAGAAACCACCATGCGTGACAACAGGATGCTGGCCGTCGTCGGCCTCGCGGTGATCATGGTCATCGCGGCGATCGCCGTTCTCGTCGGCTCCATGCTCGGCGGCAAGGGCAAGGACAAAAACGCCGCCTCGGCCCCGAACGGTACGTCGACCGCGGCCAGCCAGCCCGCCGGCAGCACCCCGGCGGGGGAGCCCGCCGGCATGGAGGAGGGCGAGATCCGCGAGCTCGTCAGCCTGTTCAATGAGTACTACTTCGTCGCCGACCCCGAGGGCGTGCGGGAATTGCTGACCGCCGATCATACCGGGGAGGACAATGTCTACGCCGGCAACGGCACCATCAGCGATGTCACCATCGAGGTGCTCACCGATGTCTCGGCCGCCAAGGAGGGCGATACCTGCCAGGTCAAGGTGACCTACCTCGACGACGAGGCGGGCGCCGAGCCGCAGGCCCTCACGATCGAGCTCGTCAAGCAGTCCGACGCATGGCGCATCCGCTCCTACGGGCCGGCTGCCTGAGCCGGCTCCGCCCGCCGGGACAGACTGTCAAACCCATCTGTTTTCGATCCATCGGCCCTGACTGACGCGCGCCCGCGGCAGACTGTCGAAAAAGGTGTTTTCTGAATCCATCGGCCTCGGCTGACATGTGCAGACGAGGCCGATACCTCTAGAGCAAAAAATGCCGTTCGAGTCGCCTTTAGGCATGAGAACGGCATTTTTTTGCGACGGGGTGTGTCCAAGAGAGGGGTGCAGGCGGACTGGCGCAGCCAGCAAAGCCGAACCCCTCTTTTGCAGCGTGTCGAGTTTCTCGACACGCTGGCGCGCGTCGGCGGCCACCCGCGCGCCGTGCGGCTCCCGAGCCAAAGACGCCGCGTGCAAGACCCCTCTTTTGCGGCGTGCCGAAAAACGCGGCACGCCGCTGTTGAGGGGCTTTTGTTTTTTGGCGGAGTGTGCTATACTGGGCGGCGGAAAGGCAGGTACAGTCCCATGGCGCAAACGGCATCGCGGCCCCGCGCGGACGCGCTGTTCTCAAACCGGCAGCTCGTGCGGCTTTTGTGGCCGCTCATCATCGAGCAGGCCCTGTCCATCTTCGTCGGCATGGCCGATACCGTCATGGTCTCCTCGGCGGGCGAGGCAGCCATCTCCGGCGTGTCGCTCGTCGACATGATCAACCAGCTCATCTTCAACATCTTTGCGGCGCTGGCCACCGGCGGCGCCGTCGTCACCAGCCAGGCGCTCGGCGCAAAGGACGACGCGCAGGCCCAGCAGAGCGCCGGCCAGCTCGTCGCGCTGAGCGCGCTGCTCGGCAGCGGGGTCATGCTCGCGGGCATCCTTGCGCGCGGCGTGCTGCTGCGGCTGCTGTTCGGCGCCATTGAGGACGACGTTATGCAGGCGGCCATGCTCTACTTTTTCATCACGGCGCTGTCCTACCCGTTCATGGCCCTGTACAACGCCGGCGCGGCGATCTTCCGCTCCACCGGCAACAGCGCCGTGTCCATGCGGGTCAGCGTGCTCGTCAACCTCATCAACGTGGCCGGCAACGCGCTGTGCATCTACGCGCTCCAAATGGGCGTGGCCGGCGTGGCGGTGCCAACGCTGATCTCCCGCGTGGTGGGCGCCGCGGTCATTCTGGAGCTTGCCTCGCGGGAGGACAACGCCGCCCTGCGCCTGACCTTGAGCGGCGTGCGCACGTTCCGGCCCGATATCGCCAGGGACATTTTGTACATCGGCATCCCCTCGGCGTTCGAGAACAGCTTTTTCCAGCTCGGGCGCGTGCTCGTCGTGAGCATGATCTCGCTGCACGGCACCGTACACATCACCGCCAACGCCGTGGCCAACAATCTCGACGGCGTCAGCTGCATCGTCGGCAACGCCATGGGCCTTGGCGTCATCACGGTGGTGGGGCGCTGCGTCGGCGCGCGCGACCTGGAGCAGGCCGCGCGCTACGCCAAAAAGCTGCTGCTGTGGGATTACGTTTTGCAGGGCGTCACGGCGGCAGCCGTCGTCGCCACGCTGCCGTGGACGCTGCGCCTGTACACCCTGACGCCCGAGACCAAGCATCTGGCCGGCCTGCTCATCGCCATCCACGGCGTGTGCGCCATCGTCATGTGGCCGGCGGCCTTTGTGCTGCCCAACGCCCTGCGCGCCGCCAACGACGTGCGCTATACGATGGCCGTGTCGGTCTTTTCGATGGTCGTGTTCCGGCTCGCGCTGTCCTATGTGCTCTGCGTGCGCATGGGCTGGGGCGCCATCGGCGTGTGGATCGCCATGGTGGCGGACTGGGTGTGCCGCGCCGCCGGCTTTGTCTGGCGCTTCGCCAGCCGCCGGTGGGAGGCGCACGCCAGGCGCAAATGGGAGGCCGAAGCATGAAGCTGGTCAGCTGGAACGTCAACGGCCTGCGCGCCGCGCTCAAAAAGGATTTTGCCGGCGTGTTCGGGCGCCTCAATGCCGACGTGTTCTGCGTGCAGGAGACGAAGATGCAGCCCGGGCAGGCGGAGTTCGCCCCCGCCGGCTACCACGGATACCTGTTCAGCGCCGAGCGCAAGGGGTATTCCGGCGTCGCCGTGTGGGCAAAACGGGAGCCGCTCTCGGTGCGCCGCGGCATCGGCAGGCCGGAATTTGACTGCGAGGGCCGCGCCCTCACGCTGGAATTTGAGCGGTTTTATCTTGTCGATGTCTACGCCCCCAACAGCCAGGATCAGCTGGCGCGCCTTGCCTACCGCATGGCGTGGGAGGACGCGCTGCGCGCGTACCTGCAAGCGCTGGACGCGCAAAAGCCGGTGGTGCTCTGCGGGGACATGAACGTCGCCCATGAGGACATCGACCTCAAAAACCCCGGCCCCAACCGCGGCACGCCCGGCTTCAGCGACGAGGAGCGCGCCAAGCTCGACGCGCTGCTCGCCGCCGGCTTCACCGACAGCTTCCGCCACCTTTACCCCCAAAGGGCCGGCGTGTACAGCTGGTGGAGCATGCGCTTCCGCGCGCGGGAGCGCAACGCCGGCTGGCGCATCGACTATTTCCTCGTAAGCGACCGTCTGGCGCCCGCCGTCACCGAGGCGGAGATCCTCATGGACATCCCCGGCTCCGACCACTGCCCGGTCACGCTGGAGCTCGCGCTGTAACGCGCGGCCCCGTCTTTTTCCGGATCCCGCTGCAAAATCTGCGGCGGGTCTTTCGTTATAGAGTACAGAACGCCAGCAGCGGGGGAGGTGACCGGCCCTGACCAACGAGGAGTTTTCCGCCCTGATGCGGCAGTATCAGGGGCTCGTCTACACCGTCTGCCTCCAGTTCACCCAAAACCCGCACACCGCCGAGGATCTTGCGCAGGACACCTTCCTCGCGGCGCTGTCCGGCATCGACCGCTGCCCGCCCGAATACCGCAAGCAATGGCTCGTGCGCGTGGCGGCCAACAAATGCAAGGATCATCTCAAAAGCGCCTGGGTGCGGCGCGTCGGCCCGCTGTACACCGAACAGGACGACGACACGCTGCCGCGCCCGCGCGGCGCCCCGCCGGACGCCTCCGGGCCGGGCGGCGCCCCGGTCGGGCAGGCCCCGCCCCAAGACCCCGCCGACGTTTTGGAGAACGCCGCCGGCGAGCAGGAGGTGCGCCAGCTCATCCTGCAGCTGCGCCAGCCCTACGGCCCGGTGGCCCGCATGTACCTGCTGGAGAACAAGACCGTCGCCGAGATCGCCCGGGCGCTTGCCCGCCCGCAGCCCACGGTGCAAAACCAGCTGTTCCGCGCCAAGGCGCTGTTGCGCCAACAGATCAACGAAAGGAGGCAGCCCCCGCATGCAAAGCGCAGCCGTGTTTGACGACCAAAATCTGTTCGACCCCCGCGGCCATCTGACCGACGCCGGCCTGCAGGCCCTGTGCGCCGGCACCCTCGACGAGCTTGGCCGCCTTGAGGCCGGCGAGCATCTCTCTTTCTGCGACTACTGCCTCGCCCGCTACACCGCCCTGCTCGAAAAGCTGCCCCGGGGCCTGCAGGCCCCCATGCGCGACCTCGTGCCGCAGGTGCAGGCGCTGATGCGCCGCCGCAGCTTCCGCATCTTGACCAACCGCTACGTCTCGGCGGCGGCTGCCGTCGTGCTGGCCTTTGTGATGTGGCAGTTCGGTCTGTTCGGCAGCCCCGCCCTCATCCGGCAGGAAGCGCCCGCGCCAAAGCCCGCCTGGTCTTTGTCCGAGACGCTGCACGGCTGGGGCGAAAGCGTTGACGCCTGGCTGGACGGCTTCGCGCTGGAGCTGCCCAGGTTTTCCGCCCCCAACGGCCTTTTTGGCCAAGCAAAGGAGTGACCACCATGAAAAAGAACGCCCTCTTGACCTTTTTGTTCGCCCTCATCCCCGGCGCCGGGCAGATGTACTACGGCTATATGCAGCGCGGGCTCTCGCTCATCTCGCTGTTCAGCCTGAGCTTCGGCCTCGCCTACACGGTGACGGAGATGTTCCTTGTCTTCTGCGCCATCGTGTGGATGTACAGCTTTTTTGACGTATATGACCTGCTGCGCTGCGCGAACGCCGGCCAGCCCAGGCAGGACGGCCTGATGCTGATCGGCAGCGTGGAGGAGCTCAAAAGGGCCATCCCGCGCAACGGCAAGCTGCTGGGCTGGATCCTCATCGGCCTTGGCATCTACGGCCTCTATGAGCTGATCGTCAGGGATCTGCTGTTCCCTTTGTTCCGCATGCTGTTCGGCGATATGGCGTGGGGCATCCTGCACAACATCCCCGGCATCGTCGTCTCGGTGCTGTTCATCACCGCCGGCGTCTGGCTGCTCGGCCTGCGCCCGCCGCAAAAGGCCGCCCCGGAGCCGGAGGCGCCGCCCTACCCGCAGGCGGAGCCCGTGCCGCCCATGCCCGATGACCTGATGCCGGACATCGAGCCGCCCGCCGCGCCCGAGCCCATGGCCACAGAGCCCGCCGCGCCCGAAGCGGTCGATCCTACCGAGCCTCCGCTGGAATAAGCGGATCGCCAGGCCCTGTCAGGCGGGCGCCCGCGCCCGCCGGGGCGGGTGTCGGCCAAGATAGTACAAATTGTATAAAATTTCAAAGAGGTATACGATATGGAAAATATGAACACCGCCGCGGCGCCGCAAAAGCCCGCCGCCCCCGCCGGCCTCGCCGCCGCGCCCGCCCGGCAGCCGCAGAAGATCCGCCGCGTGGGCACGTTCGCCTTTGGCCTTGCCCTCATCGCCGCCGGCGTGCTGCTGCTGTGCACCATCCTCATCCCCGGGTTCGACCCGCGCCCGCTCATCCGGCTGGCGCCGGTCATCCTCATTGCCCTCGGCATCGAGGTGCTCTTTTACGCCGCCAGGCCCGACGTCAAGCTCAAGTACGATTTTTTGAGCATGCTGGGCTGCGCGTTCATCCTCGTCGTCATGGGCGGCGCGTCGCTGCTGCCGCTCGTGTGGGACTGGGTCGGCCCCGGGCGTGATGCCCGCGTCCGCGCGCTTGACGCCGAGCTCGAGCAGCGCGGCAGCGCCGCGCTCGAGGCCGTGCCGGCCCTCAAGGACTGCGTGTACACAGCGGATTTTTACCTGCTGGACTATACCGTCGGCCTGACCGGCGAGCAGGGGGCCGATCTGGACGCGATGATCGCCGCCGGAGCCTGCTCCACCAGAGCGAATTTTGTCCTTGAGCCGGGCTATGCCAGCGCCGACGCCTTTGCCGCCGACTGCGCCAAAGTGCTCGACGCCTGCCGGGACGTGCCGCTGCAAAGCTGCTCTTTCACCACCTGGGAGCCGCCGTACGACAGCGCTGCCGCCGCCGAGCCGTACGAGGTCTATACGCTGAACGTCAACGGTCGGTGGGAGCAGGATGCCACCGTTGAACGGCTGGCCGCGCAGGTCGATTCCGACTGGCGCTATCAGGACGCCGCGTTCTCGACCCGCGAGGAGCTCGACCGCTACCTGGCCGAGACGGAGACCGGCATGACCGAGGAGGAGCTCCAGCAGCAGCTGTACCAACAGGGCTATGACGAGGGCTACGCCGCCGCTTTGGCCGAGGCCGGCGCGCCGCAGCAGGTGCCCGACACGCAGGGCGAGCCCGCCCCCGAGCCGCAGCCGGACACGGCCACCGACGCCGAGGAGTCCGCCCCACAGGCCTGAGCCCGCAAAAAACAACACCGCCCGCGCTTTTTTGCCGAAAGCGCGGGCATTTTCTGACCGCCCTGCTTGTAATCGCCGCCCCGAGCTGGTAAAATAAAGTTGGTTCATTTTTTATTTTCGGGGGGCGAACACCATGGGACTGTTAAAGGGCTACACCAGGCAGGAAGTCAGCTGGATGATGTATGACTGGGCCAACAGCGTACACTCGGTCATCGTCGTGACCATCCTGCCCATCTTTTTTGATACGGTCGCCGATCACACGGCGGACGCCGTCTCCAGCATGAGCACCTGGGGCTACGCGACGAGCATCGCCATGGCCATCGTGGCCATCGCGGCGCCGTTTCTGGGCGTCTTCGGCGATCTGCGCGGCATGCGCAAAAAGCTGTTCACGGCGTTCCTCGCCGTCGGCGTGCTGGCCTGCGCCGGGCTGGCGTTCACGCCGGGCATGGATTTCACCTCCTCCACCGCCGCGGCGGGCCGCACCGCCACGACCATCCTTGTCCTGTACATCGTCAGCGTCGTCGGGTTCGATGCCTCCTGCATCTACTACGATGCGTTCCTGACCGACGTCACCACCGAGGAGCGCATGGATCGTGTCTCCACGCTCGGGTACGGCCTTGGGTATATCGGCGGCTCCACCATCCCGCTCGTCATCTTTCTCGTCATGAACGCCGTCGGCATCCCCACGCTGACCTGCCTGACGGTCATCTTCGCCCTCACCGCCGTGTGGTGGGCGGTGTTCAGCATCCCGCTGCTCAAAAACTGTGAGCAGAAGGGCGGCAAGCCCTACCAAAAGGGCGCGGTGGCGGCCTCTTTCCGGGAGGTCGGCCACACCATCCGCGAGATCATCGCCGACAAGCCTATGCTTTTGTACATCCTTGCCTATTTCTTCTACATCGACGGCGTGCACACCGTCATCAACATGGCCACCAGCTACGGCACCAATCTGGGGCTGGATTCCACCGGCATGCTGCTGGCGCTGCTGCTCGTGCAGGTGCTGGGGCTGCCGTTCTGCCTGCTGTACATCAAGCTGTCGGAAAAATTCGGCGCGCGGTCCATGGTCGGCGTCGGCATCGGCGTGTACATGTTCATCTGCGTGTTCGCGTTCTTCATGAAGAGCCTGTGGCAGTTCTGGCTGCTGGCCGTGCTGTGCGCCACCAGCCAGGGCGGCATCCAGGCGCTGAGCCGCAGCATGTACGGCAGGCTCATCCCCGACAAGGAGCGCAGCGGCGAGTTCTTCGGCTTTTTTGATATCTTCGGCAAGTTCAGCTCCATCATCGGGCCGGCGCTCGTCGGCTTCGTCAGCGCGCTGGCCGCCGATGCCATCCTCAGGCGGCAGGGCCTGACCGCCGCCACCGCCACGCCCGAGCAGGTCGAGGCCGTCAACGCCGCGGCGGGGCCGTACGGCATTTTGTCGGTGCTGCTCGTCATCGGCGCCGGGGCGCTCATCTACTTCCTCGCGCTGCCCCGCGCGATGAAAAAGGCGCAGACAGGAAAGTAAACCACACAAAAGGGAAGTGCTTGCATGCCGGAGGGCTACACCCACCTGCGCATCGCGGCCAAGGCTGCCGCGGCCATGCGCCACAAGCTCAAATGGCCGGCGGCGTTTGCCGCGGGCGCCAACGGGCCGGACATCTTTTTCTGCTTCGAGGCCTGGCGCGGGGCCAAAAAGCGCCGCTATGACCTGCCGGCCCTCGGCGTGCGGATGCACGAGGAGGATACCGGCGCGTTCCTGTGCGAGCTCGTGCGGTGCACGCGCACCGGCCCGCAGGCCGAATACACGCTGGGCTTTTTGAGCCATTATGCGGCCGACACCGTGCTGCACCCGTATGTCGCGACGGTCAGCGCCCCCGGCATGCCCTACGCCCAAAAGGGCGGGCACGGGTATTTTGAAATAGCGCTCGACTCCACCCTGCACAGGGAAGACACCGGCGATGCCGTCGTGCCGGCTGCCGAGGCCTGCCCCACCCCCGCCGGCGAGGCGCTGGCCGAGATCACGGCGCTTCTGCGCACCGCGCTGCGGCGGGTCTACGGGCTCGAGATCCCGGCGGAATACATCGCCGACAGCTTTTTCTATTCCACCAGGCTGCGCGGGATCTTCACCTCCCGCTTCGGCGTGCGGCGGGCGGTGTTCTGGCTCCTCGAGCCGCTGTTCGGCGGGCGCGGCAGGATCACGGTGCACGTCTCGCCGCGCAAGCTCAAGGGCGGCCTGCCCGATACCTGGATCGACCCCGCCACCGGCGAGGAAAAAACCGGCGACGTCTTTGCTCTGATGGCGCAGGCGCAGGAGCGCAGCCGCCAGTACATGGCCGCCGCCGTCGAGGTCTGGAGCGGTCGGCAGCCGCTCGACACGCTGGCCGCGCTGCTGGGCAGCGCGAGCTATACGACCGGCACCCCGACCGCGCGCAGCGACCCCGGCTCTGTCCCGCCGGAGCCGCCGCCACCCACCGAAGAACCGCCGGAGCCGCCGCCCGCGGAAAGACCGGCGGAGGAGAAGCCCGCGGAAGAGCTTTCGGAGGAAGCCCCCGCGCCGCCCGCCGAGGCGCCCGCCCCCGAACCGCCGCCGCAGGGATTGCCCGCCGCGCCCGAGGGCCCGGCGCCGCAAACGACCGAAACGACCGAGACGACCGAAACTGAAAAAGGAGAATGAACCATGTTCCGCATCACGATGCAAAACGGCCACACCATCGACCTTGCGCTCGACGAGAGCGCCGCGCCGCTTACGGTGGCCAACTTCCGCAAGCTGGTCGAGCAGAGATTCTACGACGGCCTGACGTTCCACCGCGTCATCCCCGGCTTTATGGTGCAGGGCGGCTGCCCGCAGGGCACCGGCACCGGCGGCCCGGGCTGGCACATCAAGGGCGAGTTCCGCGCGAACGGCGTCGACAACCCCATCAAGCACACGCGCGGCGTGATCAGCATGGCGCGCGCGATGGATCCCGATTCCGCCGGCAGCCAGTTCTTCATCATGCACGCCGACGCCCCGCACCTTGACGGCCAGTACGCGGCGTTCGGGCATGTGGTGAGCGGCCTTGAGACTGTCGACGAGATCGCCGCCACCCCCACCGACTGGAACGATAAGCCCCGCACCCCCGTCGTCATCGCCACCATCCGCGAGATCTGAAGCTGCAAGCAGACTGTCGAAAAAGGTGTTTTCTGAATCCATCGACCTCGGCTGACATGCTCGCGCCCGCAGGCGCATGTCGGAGGCCAACCGCGCGAAGCGCGGCTCTTAGGCCGGAGACGCAGACGAGGTCGATACCTCCAGAGCAAAAAATGCCGTTCGAGTCGCCTTCAGGCATGAGAACGGCATTTTTTGCGACGGGGTGTGTC
>CANRBN010000054.1 GCA_947628865.1 uncultured Gemmiger sp. | reverse complement strand
GCTTTCTCACAAGGCAGACGCGTTGTCCCCTCGCGCTTTTCCGTGCCGCGGGCGCCTGCCGCCCCGCGGCGCCGGCAAGTCACATTTTTGCGTCAGACGCTGGAAGGGACTCTCCCGCGCCCTGGCGAACCGTCCACCGGACGGATTCGCCGCCGGCGTAAAGCGGGCTTTCTCACAAGGCAGACGCGTTGTCCCCTCGCGCTTTTCCGTGCCGCGGGCGCCTGCCGCCCCGCGGCGCCGGCACGGGCTGTTCGAGTCCCTACTTTTTGCATGAAAAGGGGATGGGGCCCTGTGGCTTTGCCACGGACCCCATCCTCTTTTCATGCGCTGGAAGGGACTCGAACCCCCGGCCTTCTGATTCGTAGTTGCAAAAGTGCCGTTTTCCCCCGTTTTGTAGCGTGGCGTATTATGCAGCATAGCGATTATTTCGTTTTAATTGTGTGTGCTCTCTTTTGGTGACTATTCGCCCCGTTAGTCACAAAATAGTCACCAAATTTCGGGGCACAACAGCGCATGGTAAAAGGGTTAGAAATATCTTACCACGCGGCCCGTCATCCGTCAACTATAAAGCGGGGTAAAAAGGAATCCCGCCGGGGCATCATTCCCGGCGGGGCTGTTATTAAGGGTCTGCCAGCTTGATAAGCAACTCCGCTGCGTGGAGCAGTTCAGCGGGTGCGGCGTTTGGGTCATTAAGTACGCGCAACAGACCTTTGCGGGCTGTGTCTATCGCTTCACGTTCTGCCGCCCACATTGCCCGCCGGGCGGCTTCATTCTTTTTGCGGGTTTCATTTGCCTTGCGGTGCGATTCGTCCATACTGTGCGCCCCCTTTCTATCGGTCAGGCTTCGCCCTCTGCCTCTGTGCCATTCACGGCGCTGCTAAAGTTGGCAATCAGCGGCTCATTGAGCTTGCCCCTATTTACATAGCCATCGCCAACAAGTTCCAGCTCATAGCCAAGAGAGGCAAAGCGGGTCATGCACTCGCCCTCTGATTCCGGCACACGGTTGGTTATGATGGATTGCCCGTCCAGCATGGCGCTTGCGTTGTATTCCAGACTGTCAATGCGTGCTGTGAGATAGGACGCGGGCAGGGTGCCGGTGTCAACGTGTACGGTCAATTTGTGTTCTTTGGCAATATCGCTCAACGCGGCGACGGCGGCGGGGCAAGATTTCAAAGCGTTAGCTGCTTCTAAAATATCGGCACGGGTCAGGGCGGTGCGGGCCTTTAGAATGGTAATCAATGCGGCCTGTTCCGGGGTGGGCAGGGTGGTTTTGCGGTTGGCTACGTTCGCCCTCATGGTGGAAATGATTTCAGAAAATGCTTTGTGTGCGGTTTTACGCTCTGCGGCCAGCGCGGCGGCGCGGGTTTCATCGGCCTTTGCCTTTATCTCCCGGTAAGCCTCTGAACCTTTGAACTTTTCCGCATCTGCCAGAACGCGGCTATATTCGCTCTCGATCTCGCCGGTGGCATCCTTAAATGCCTTTACGGTAAAATAATATCGCTCTGTCTGTGTCATGGTTTAATCCTCCTGTACGCTTTCCCAACGCTCGGAAATTTCGGCCAGCTTTGCGGGCAAATTTGCAAGCTGCCCTTTAATGATGGTTGAATTTACGCGCGGCGACAAGTAACCGTTGCGGGCCGTTATAGTGTCCAGCAATTCACCATTTGGGCCACAATAGCCCGCCAAAGAGTTAAACAGGGAAGTTAATTCCTGCATATCGTTATCAAACCTTGCACGGTCAGGCGCTACAATATGGCCCCGGCTGGGCTTTTCAAGTAGGCGCAGAATCGCAAAATTTTTGGTCTGTGCAAAGGCTTTGATTTCCTGCTCTGTAAGCTGTGCCCCGGCGGAAAGCAAAGCCTGTAAAGTAGGCAAAGCGGGGTGGCTTTTCATCATATAAGCGTCAAAATCGCCCTTCATTTCGGAAATGGCTTTGTCGGCCTTGCTTTTGGCCGCTGCCGCTGCCGCTTCAACGGCTCTGCGCGTGTTGGCGTTGCGGTCGGCCCGGCGCTGCTGCTGTAAATCGGCATTATATTGCCGGTCGGCGTTCGCTTCGCGCTGATAGCCGGGAATCAGGTCATCAACGGCGGCCACAAAACCGGCGCTTGCCTGTTTGATAGTGTCAAAATATTTCGCGTTCATGTGTTTTTCTCCTTTTCTTTGTTATGGGTTTTCGGAAAGAGCGGAAAGCAGACCGGCAAGCAATCCAGTTTCGCCGCTGTTATTCTCTGCGCGTGTAGCTTTGCCGTCTTTGAATAAACTAATTGCATCTGCGCAGGTTACAACACGGCTGCTGCCATCCGCAAAAAAGACTTTCAGGGTCGGGCCGCATAGGGCAAAAGCGCGTTCCCGTAGGCGGTCAATTTTTGTTCTGTTCATCAAATTCCCCCCTTGCTTTCAATATCCTTTCGATTTCTTGAACGTCGGCAAAAATATCCGTTGTTTCGGTCAATTTCAAGCCATATTCAAGAATTGCGCGTGCTGCTTGTATTCTGGCCGTCGGCTGCTGCGTATCGTCCGCAACAATCCCCTGTAGTGCATCAATCGCCGGGCTAAAGCTGCGCTGTGCTTTCCGCGTTGCCGCTGTAAGTAGATTTTGAACGGCTGTTTTGTATGCCTCTTGAAATTCCGGCTGTTTCAGCCATTCGCGCAGAGTGCTTTCCGCAATTTTGGCGGCTTTTGCGGCTGCCCTCTGTGTAGGGCACGTTAAAAGGGCTTCAATAGCTTTTCCCTGTCGGGCGGTCATCTTTATCGCCTCCTTTCTTTCCCGGCGCTTTCCGGCGCTTTTAGGCGGTTTCAGGCGCATTTAGCGCGGGCCGCTCTGCCGCCGGTATGCGCTCGATCTGTGCAACCGCCTGAGCCTGCTGTACCTCTACGGCCCGGCGGAATCCAGGACGCACAAAGCTATTTAGTTCTGAATCTTCGCGGTCAAAAATTTCCGCAAGGTCAAGCGGGCTGCCCGCCCAACTTTGCACCGCCGGGGGTAGGGCCGCAAAAATATCTTGATTTCGGGTGTGCAAGTCCTGCGGTGACAGACGGCCAGACGGCCCATAAAAACCGCCTGTTTGCGCGTAAAAGAGATTTTTGGATATTTCGCGGGCGGCTTTTCGTGCGGCATCCCATTGCTTTGCCTCTGACGGCAGGGCTTCGGCCCGCCTTGCCCTTAATTGCCCGAAAATAGCTCCAAGAGTTGGGGGAAATTCGGATGTTTTCAGCGTTTCCATCAATGCCTCATTAACCGCTGCGGAATCCTCATTTTTAAGAGCTATCGCCCATGTGTCAAGCTGTAGCCGCATAGCATCGGCGGCGCGGCCCTTGTAAAAAGCTGGAAAGTTTGCCGCTATAACGCTCAAAACGGCCTTTGTTTCGTCTCTTGTCAAGTGTTTTCGCCCCTTTCATAGGTTGCGGTAGATTTCAAGCGGGCTCGTTTCGCTGTTCGCGCTCGGTCGCTGTGTAAATTGCCCTGCGCGGCGAATCCATGAACGTGCTGCCGCCCGCCAGTCTTTTATAGGCTTTCCCCGGCCTTGCGTCCAGCCGTTTGCTGTGTAATAGTCATAAAATGACGCTGCTTCGCTATTTGTACTGCCTTGCTCTGCAAAAAAAGCTAATACGTCTGATTCATCCGGGGCAATGAATCGCGGGCGGCGCGGCTTGTCCGCATTATCTAAAATATCATTTTGCTTTGACTTTTGCTTTGACCTTTGCTTTTGCTTTGGCGGTTTTGCTGTAGCACTTTCGGCAAATGCCGGGTTTTGCTGCATTTTGCTGCTTGTTGCTAACCCGCCCAAACGCCCGGCGGCACGGCGCTTTTCTATTGTCTGTGCGTACTTTTCCGCGTTTTCGTCCATGAATGCTTTTATAAACGAAAATGCGACTGCTGCATCTGCTGGCAGTTCTGACGTGCTGCCGTCTTTGGCGTAACGGAAAAGACTTTTTAGCAATTTTCCGGCGGCGGCATCATCCAGCAGGGCAATGTGTTGCCCGTGTTCCACCAACAAAACAAACCCGGCGGGCCTCATTCGTTTACCTCACCATCAAGCGAAATTTGCCCCGGCTCAACATTAAGGGCCAACCGGGCGGCGCGTAACCGGCGCAGAATAGCAAGCGCGTGCTGCCGTTGCGGCCAGTAGAAAGCGGCGATCTCTTGCTGTGCTTTTGCGCGGTCATCGCTCGGCAAGAAATAACCGTTGCCCCGATAATCAGTTAGCACCAATTCGCCATTCAGGCGGGCTTTTTCAACTATCGTGCGCAAGCCCCTTGTACTTTTCAAACCCAACCGGGCGGCAAGGTTTTTTGCTGATACGCCATTTTCTGCGCCATGCGGCAGCAGGTCGGCCAAAATTGTTTGATTCTGCATTGAAATTTCCTTTCTATCGTGTTAAGATAAAAGGGCAGAAAAGTTTTCTCCGCCTTTTTTGCCCTGTGCACTGTTTGACGTTCCCGCGTCAAGCGGTGCTTTTTTTGTTATACGGTCATATTTTCGGTGCTGGCCTTTTCCAGATTTTCCAAAAAAAGGCGATAATTCACCAAAAATTTTGTGCCAGAAAAGAAACCGGGCAACTTCCCTTGTTTTTCCATCTTGCGCAACACAAATTCGCTCAACGGCCCCGCTGCCGCGCATTCTCTGATAGACAAAAACTTGGTATCTGTTTCCATTTTGTACTCCTTTCGCGTGTGCAGTAGTTTTTTCTTGTGGCCACGCTTTTATTTTATCGTTGACAACTGTGAATTTCCATGTTAAACTACTAATAAATCAATTTTTTTGGGAGGCGATTTATTAGCATGACCGATAATTTCCACGATATAACCCCTTCGCAATATGAGAAAATGAAGAATCAGCGAAAGGCGGAAATCGGCAAGCGCATACGGGAAGAACGAAAAAAACTTGCTATGACGCAAGAAAACCTTGCCGAAAAGCTGACAAACTTACTTGGCGGCGGCCCTGACAGCGAAATATCGCAAAGCACTATTTGTGCATGGGAAAACGGAAAAGGGCTGCCGCCTATGGAAAAGCTGCTGGCCCTGTCTGCGATATTTCATTGTGATTGCGGCTATTTGCTTTGCGATTATAACGAAAAAACGCATGATTCGCTGGAAATGTGCCGGGAAATCGGTTTGTCAGAGGCTTCTATCAATCATTTGAAATCGCTAAAGCAATGGGGCATTGAACGGGACGTTACCCAAATAATAGATTTTCTGTTGTATGACGCGCGGGCCAGACAGCCAAAGCATCATTATAGGAGCGTTCTCGATCTACTTGCTTTCTTTTTCGCTTATCAGGATAAGCAAAAGGTACAAAAACAGGTTTTTACAAGCGGCCTTGTTGTTGACTATATAGACAATGACGGCACTATCTCAACAAACGCTATTAGAATCAATGAGCGCATTATTGAAAATGCCGTGCTGAATGAAATCCAACAGGCGCTTATCAGTCTAAAAAATGATTATGTAAAATCTGGACGAAAGCGGGGCAAGTGAAATGGCATCTATAACAAAACGCGAAGGTAAAAACGGAACCACATACCGCATTGTTGTTTCCGCCGGGTATGATGATAAGGGCCGCAAAATCAGGCACACAAAAACCATCAAGCCAACCGGGACGCAGCGCCAAATTGAAAAGGCTGTGCAGCGGGCCGCTGCTGATTTTGAGAGGGAAGTTGAACAGGGATTCCAGCTTGACGGCAAACAGACTTTTAGCAAGTATTCGCAGTATTTTTTGGAGCTAAAAGAGCGGGAAGGCAAAAAGGCGCGTACAATCGACGGCTACAGGGATTTGCTGACGCGCATAAACGCGGAAATCGGGAATTTGAAATTAAGCGAAATAAGGGCGGGGCATTTGAACAAATTTTATAAGAGTTTGGCGGAGCCGGGTGCCCGTAAAGGCGACGAAAAAGCGATTGCAAAGCCCTTGTTGCTGGAAACGGTAAAAGCGCAGCACTTGAAAATTGCGGAGCTTTCCCGGCGGAGCGGTGTATCAGAAACAACAATAGGCGGTTTGCTAAAGGGTGCCGCCGTTAATCAGGCCAGTGCTGCCGCCGTTGCTGCCGCGTTGGGAATGGATTGCAAAACCTTGTTTAATACGGTTGCCAAACACAACAACACTTTATCGGCAAAGACGATTTTGGCACACCATCGCCTTATAAGTTCTATTCTATCGCAGGCGGAAAAAGAAATGCTTGTGCCGTACAATGCAGCGCAAAAGGCAACGCCTCCAGCAGCGCCCAAAAAGGAGCCGAATTATTTTCAGCCCGCGCAGATCGCCGCGATTCTCGACGCATTGAACGACGAACCGCTGTTGTGGCAAGCCCTTGTTACTCTCTTGATTACAACGGGTGCCCGCCGGGGCGAAGTGCTGGGCTTGACGTGGGATAAGGTTTCCTTTGACCTCAACAGAATAAAAATCGACGTTGCGCTTTTGTACACGCGGAGCCGGGGCAGTTACCTTGACAGCACAAAAACCGGCGACACGCGCTATTTGACGATACCGGCGCAAGCAACAGACCTATTAAGGCGCTGGAAGGTTGAACAGGACGCGCAGCGGGCCGCTATGGGTGACGCATGGAAGGATGATACCGGCTTTGTGTTTACACGCCCTGACGGGTCTTATATTCGCCCTGACAGCGTTACCGCGTGGCTGAATGATTTTGCCAACCGGCACGGCCTTTTCCATATAAACGCGCACGCTTTTAGGCATTCCGTCGCCTCTATCCTGATTAGCAACGGCGTTGACCCGATTACGGTTAGCAAACAGCTTGGGCACGCATCGGTAACAACTACAGAGGGATTTTATGCACACCTGATAGCAGAACAGCAGGCGCGGGCTTCCCGGTGTTTGGCGGATGTTCTACTGACTGACCGGCCCCCGGCGGAATCCAAACAGGCATAAAAAAGAGCGTGGCCCTTGCCGGTCACGCTCTCACTTTTTGGGCGGTTTTTGGGGCATTAGTCACAAAATAGTCACCAAATCGCAGCCAAAGCACCGCCAGGCAGGCTGACAATATAGAAAAGAGCGCCATATCTGACGATACAACGCTCTTTTATGTCATGCGCTGGAAGGGACTCGAACCCCCGGCCTTCTGATTCGTAGTCAGACACTCTATCCAGCTGAGCTACCAACGCAGATGCAAGTGTTATCATAGCATCCGCTTGGCAAAATGTCAAGCCGCGCGGGGCGGTTTTGGCAAAAAAATTGCTCCCCGCCGCCCGGCTTGACAAGCCCCGCCGCGCGCCTGTATAATAAAGCCGCGCGTAAACCGCGCATGAACGAAGCCTTTTCCGGGGCAGGCAGCATACCAGAGAAGCCGGGTGTGAATCCCGCGCGGTCCCGCCACTGTGAAAGCGCCGCCTGCGGCGCTCAAGCCAGATCGCTGGGCCTGCCCTGTACAACGGCCACGAGCGATGGCGCTGTGCGTTGGGCGTTGCTGTGCCGCTTTGCGGCGCGGCCCCTTGGCGTTTGGCATCCCTCCGTGGCCGAAGGGGTGCTTTTTGTTGCCCGAAAAAGGGGGGGCCGGCTTTGAAAAACGGCAAAAGATTCCTGCTGCTCGCCCTCGCCGCCGCGGCGGCGCTGGTGCTGGGCATCGGCGTGGGCAGCGTGTGGGTGGCCCCGGGGGACATCGCGGCTATTCTGGCGCACCGGCTGTTCGGCGCGCCGCTGCCGGCAGGCCTGCCCGCCGCCTTTGTACCGATGGTGCTGGACATGCGCCTGCCGCGCGTGCTGCTCGCGTTTTTGACCGGGGCGGCGCTGGCCGCGTGCGGCGCGGTGATGCAGTCGCTTTTGCGCAACCCGCTGGCGTCGCCGTTCGGGCTGGGGGTCAGCTCCGGCGCCGGGCTGGGCGCGGCGCTGGTCATCGTGGGCGGGGTCTCGGTCGCCGGGCCGGGCACGTTTTTGCTGCCGGCGGTCAGCCTCGTCTTTGCGCTGGGCACCACGGTGCTCGTGCTGGCGCTGGCGGCCCGGCTCGACCGCGGGGCCTCGGGCACGGCCGTGATCCTGGCGGGCATGGTGCTCTCGCTGTTTTTCAACGCCGTGATGAACTTGCTGGCCACCGGTGACCCGGCCCACGCCCAGCGCATCCAGCTGTGGATGCTGGGCAGCTTCAACATGAAAGAATGGAGCGCCGTGTGGGTGCTGGCGCCGGTGACGGCGGCGTGTCTGCCGCTGTTTTTGCGCCGCGCGCGCGAGCTGGACGCCCTGACCTTTGGCGCGGAGCAGGCCGCCGCGCTCGGCGTGGATCTGCGCCGCTGCCAAAACGAGCTGCTGCTGCTCACCGCGCTGCTGACCGGGTGCTCCGTCGCCTTTGTGGGGGTCATCGGCTTCATCGACCTCGTCGCGCCGCACCTGGCGCGGCGGCTGTTCGGCGCGGCGCACCGGCGGGTGCTGCCGGCCAGCGCGCTGCTGGGCGGCACCTGTATGGTGCTGTGTGACCTCGCGGCCCGCACGCTGGTGCCGTCGCGGGAGATCCCCATCGGCGCCATCACGGCGCTGCTGGGCGCGCCGTTTTTCCTGCTGGTTTTTTTCAAGACCCGCAAAAGGGAGGCCGGCCATGCTGAAGATTGAGCATCTTACCTGCGGCTACGGCGGCGCGCCGGTCGTGCGGGACGTCTCCTTTTCGGTGCCGCAGGGCGGGCGGCTGTGCATTTTGGGCCCGAACGGCAGCGGCAAAACCACGCTGCTGCGCGCCATCGCCGGGCTTTTGTCCTGTACCGGCACCGTCGCGGCGGACGGGCAGACGCTCAACGGCCTGCCGCCGCGCCGCCGCGCGCGCGCCGTGGCCCTGATGAGCCAGTTTGCCGCCGCCGGCTTTGACTATACGGTGTACGAGACGGTCATGCTGGGGCGCTACGCGCACCGCGAGGGCGCCTTTTGGACGCCCGACAGCGCCGCCGACCGCCGCGCCGTGCGCGAGAGCATGCAGCGCACCGATACCTGGGCGCTGCGGGAGCGGTATGTGACCGAGCTCTCGGGCGGGCAGCTGCAGCGGGTGATGCTGGCGCGCGCCTTTGCGCAGGCGCCGCAGGTGCTGCTGCTGGACGAGCCCGCCAACCACCTGGATCTGCGCTGCCAGGCCGAGCTGACCGCCAGCGTGCGCGCCTGGGCCGCCGAGGCGCCGGGCCGCTGCGCCGTGGCGGTGCTGCACGATGTGAACCTGGCGCTGGATCTGGCCGACAGCGTGCTGCTTTTGCAAAACGGCGCCGTGCGCTGGCACGGCCCCGCCGCCGCGCTGGACATGGCCGCGCTGGACGAGGTATACGGCATGGACGTGCGCGGGTACATGCGAAAGGCGCTTGGCCGCTGGCAGAAAGGAGAACATGATGTACCGCAGCCCCTATGAGGCCTATCCCTTTTTGTGCGACGACGACGCCGACCTGCGCTGTGATTTTGAGCTGCTGACCGATGAGATGGCCAGTGCCACCGGCCTTCTGCGCGCGCAGGTGGCGGACGAAGCGCTGCGAGAAGAGCTTTTGTGGCTGTGCGAGCTGCTTTACCATTTCAACCCCACCCTGCGCACCCGCCTGACGGTGACCAACGCCGAGCGCGCGCGGCTGGCGGCGGCGGAGGAACGGCTGCGGGCACAGGCCGCCGGGCGCTGCGCGCGCTTTGTGCTCACGCAGGGTTGTGCGGCGGCGTGCACGGCGCATCTTTTGCGGGTGCGGGCCAAGTGCCTGGTGCGGCTGCTCTACCGCTGCCTCCAGCGCGGCGGCCATGTGCCGGATGCGGCCCTGGACATCGCCAACCTGCTTTCGGGGTACTATTTCGCGCTGGCGCTCACGCTCAACGCGATGGCCGGCGTGGAGGAGATCCCCTATGTGAGCCGCAATTACTGACCGTGCCCGCCGCGCAAAAGCCGCCGCACCCCGAGGGGTGCGGCGGCCCAGACCGTCGAAAAACCATAAGCAAGCATCTCCCTGCGGCGGCCTGAGGGCAGGCCGCCCTACGTTTGCAACGAAGATGCAATAGATTTGAGACCGTAGGGCGGGGTCCCCTGACCCCGCCGGGATTTAGTGGGCTCTTTTTTTGACACGCAAAAGCTGCCGCACCCCCTCGGGGTGCGGCGGCCAGTTTGTTTGGCGTTATGCCGTTCGCAGCTTACAGCTCGGCGAAGTACTTGATGGTGCGGACCATCTGGGAGGTGTAGCTGTTCTCGTTGTCGTACCAGGAGACGACCTGGACCTGATAGGTGTCGTCGTCGATCTTGGCGACCATGGTCTGGGTGGCGTCGAACAGGCTGCCGTAGCGCATGCCGATGACGTCGGAGGAGACGAGCTGCTCCTCGGTGTAGCCGAAGCTCTCGGAGGCGGCGGCCTTCATGGCGGCGTTGATGGAGTCCTTGGTGACGTCCTTGCCCTTGACGACGGCGACCAGCAGCGTGGTGGAGCCGGTGGGCACGGGCACGCGCTGGGCGCTGCCGATGAGCTTGCCGTTCAGCTCGGGGATGACCAGGCCGATGGCCTTGGCGGCGCCGGTGGAGTTGGGCACGATGTTGACGGCGCCGGCGCGGGCACGGCGGAGGTCACCCTTGCGCTGCGGGCCGTCGAGGATCATCTGGTCGCCGGTGTAGGCGTGCACGGTGGTCATGATGCCGGAAACGATGGGGTACGCCTTGTTCAGGGCGTTGGCCATCGGGGCCAGGCAGTTGGTGGTGCAGGAGGCAGCCGAGATGATGGTGTCGTCCTTGGTGAGGGTGTGCTCGTTGACGGAGTAGACGATGGTGGGCAGGTCGTTGCCGGCGGGCGCGGAGATGACGACCTTCTTGGCGCCGGCGTCGAT
>CANRBN010000053.1 GCA_947628865.1 uncultured Gemmiger sp. | reverse complement strand
TCGTTGTAGGCAAAGCGGTACATGCCGGTGATGACGACGGTGTCGGTGCCGTACACTTTGGCTTCCTCCAGCACGGCTGCGGGGTCGCGCTCGAGGCTGCCGAGATCGTAATGCAGGCTGACCACCGAGAGGCCGCTCTCCTTGACGAGCGCCGGCCAGTCCAGCTTGCCGCCGTTGCCGGTGGGCATGCCGGCGGCCTTGGTCATCAGGCGCACCATCAGCCCGGTCGGGTGGGTCATAAAGGCGCAGAGCTCGATGCCCTCGTACCCGGCGGCTTTGAGCGCCGCCAGCGTGGCGCGGGCCTGCGGTTCGCTGTTCAAGACCGTGCCGAGCATGAACTGTTGGATGGCTTTGACGGGCATCGCTCACCCCTCCTTCTTGATGGTCTGCAACACACGGTTGAGCTGCTCGATCTGTTCTTTGGCGGCGCCGCCCTGCTTGAGCAGGCTGATGAGCGTCATGCGCGCCATCATGCGCACAAGGCCGGGGTTGTCCTTGACGGCGTCGGCCACATCGCCGCGGCTGGCGGCGCCCTGCGCCATCATCTGCCCGACGATGGCCCCCGCCTTGGGGTGGGCCTGCAATTCGCCGAGCTTGTCATTGACCGAGAAGCAGGTGGGGTCGTTTTCGCCCTGGTCGAACCAGTTGACGACGGCCGCCCGGCCCGGCAGCGTGTAGGCGGGGTTCGGCGCCGAAACTTTGCGCACCAGGATCACGCTGTGGCAGTCGCCCGCGCAGGCCTGGATCGTGTGCTCGCCCGAGATCGGCACCTGGAATTTGAACACGCGGTGCCCCTCCTGCCGGGCAAATTCCTTGCCGTCGACGCAGAGCGTGACCGCGGGCTGGTTGGAGTAGACTTTTATCTCGGTCACCGGCTCGGGGCGGTCGACGTAGCGCCCGCCGCAGATGTGCACGAACGGCTCCCGGCTCCAGTAGGCCTTGTAGAGATAGAACGGATCCTTGCGGGTTTGGCGGTCAAAGGTGACAAGGCCCTTCTGGTTCTCACCGTGCTTGCCGCCCTCGTCGCGCCCGTCGGCGGCAAAATCGAACATGTTCCACACATGGGTGGCCCACAGCCACGGGCGGGCCTCGATCATGGCGAGCATGTGCTCGTGGTAGAGGCACTGGTAGCTCTCGGTATAATCGCCCTTTTCCGGCGCGGGGCTCTGGTAGGCGGGGTTCGCGTCGGCGCCATACTCCGAAAAGCCGATGACGCGGTCGGGGTACTTTGCATGGTACTCGTCAAAGAACTCGTCGTTCTGCTCCAGATCGCCCAGATACCAGCCGAAATAGAGGTTGTAGCTGTTGATGTCGGGGATCGTCAAAATCGGGCTGTCGGTCTCGAGCATGAAGACGTTGGCCATCGTGGTGGGGCGGGTAGCATCCATCTCGTGGCAGAGGTCGTTGAGGGCGCGGTGGTTCGAGAGCAGCTCCTCGTTGACGGCGCTGGCGGCGGTGATCTCGTTCGAGAGCCCCCAGCAGACGATGGAGGGGTGGTTGTAGCACTGGGTGATGAGCTCCCGCATCTGGGAAAGCGTGTTGGCCCGACCGTTTTTCATGTGCATGGTGATATACGGGATCTCGGCCCAGACGCAGAGGCCCGCCTCGTCGCAGAGGTCATAGAATTCCTGCGCGTGCTGGTAGTGGGCGAGGCGGATGGTGTTGGCGCCCATCTCGCGGATGAGGGCGATGTCCTCGGCGTGCTCTTTTATGGTCAGCGCATTGCCAATCCCCTTGCGGTCCTGATGGCGGGAGACGCCGCGCAGCGGGTAAGAACGGCCATTGAGGATGAACCCTTTCTGCGCATCCATCGCGAAGCGGCGGCAGCCGAAGCGGGCCGAGACGCTGTCCCCGCCCGGCAGGGCGGCCGTGGCGGTGTAGAGGTAGGGGTCGTCGACGCCGTCCCAGAGATGGACGTTCTCGATGGTAAAATCCGCCGCGGCGTGGCCGTCGGTATCAGGAACGACCGTTTTCGTCTGCCCGGCCACCGTCACCGCGACCTTGCCCTCGCCCCGCTGCCAGGTCTCAACGGTAACAACAGCAGACTTTAGATCCTCGGCCACGACCGGCGTGACCTTGATGCCGGGCGTGCCGTAGTGCCCAAGCTCAAAGTGAACGGCCGGCACGGTGATAAGATTCACCCCGCGGTAGAGCCCGCCGTAAAACGTGAAATCGGCCTTCTGCGGGTAGACGGTGTCGTTGTCGGCATTGTCGACGGTGACGACGAGCAGGTTGTCGCCGTCCCGCAAGGCGCCGGTGATGTCGACGCGGAACGCCGAATACCCGCCCTCGTGCCGGGCCAGCTTTTGGCCGTTGAGGTAGACCTCGGCGGTCATCGCCGCGCCCAGAAATTCCAGCCACGCCTGCTCGCCGGGCTTGAGCGCCGGGCGGGCAAAGGATTTGCAGTAGGTGGCGGTGCCGCGCCAGTAATCGTTGCCGCCGTCCTGCCCGTCGGCGGCGTTCCAGGTGTGGGGCAGCGTGACCTCCTGCCAGTCCTTATAGAGCGCGGCGTCAAAGCCACAGGCCCTTGCAAAGCGCCAATCATCGTTAAAATTTTTGACCGTACGCATAAACCATTCTCCTTTGGTTACAGTTTGAAAGCTTCGCCCTCGGTGATGCCGTTCTCGTTGAAGCTGTCGACACAGAGCCAGTAATCCTGCCCTTTGGCGAGGGTCGAGAGCTTGACCTGTTCGCCGCCGTAGACGAGCCAGCTGTTGTACAGCTTATCGGGCGCCGTGCCGTAGCGCACGTTGCAGCCCTGCGCGCCGGGCACGGCCTGCCAGCGCACGACGGCGTCCAGATCGCCCACGCGCTCGGCGGTCGCTTTGGCCCGCGCCGGCGGTTCGCCGCCGCCGTGGCCGAACACGCGCAGCCCGCTCACCCGCAGCGCCTGCCCGTAGGGCAGCTCGCCGCCCGTCAGGCGGATATAGCGCGCCGTCACGCCGTCCGGGTACTCGTAATAGCCGTTCGAGCATTCGCGGGCGACCTGCTCGAGCACGCTCCAGCGCTCGCCGTCCAGGCTCGCTTCCAGCGTGTAATGGCTGAGCTGCGGCTCGAGCTCGATGTGGCGGGTGTGGCGGTCGTCGCCGTAGCTCTCGGGCGGGAAGTCGACGGCCACGTCCTCGTCGGCGAGATCCACCTGTATGGCGCGCACGTCGCACGCCCTGCCGAGGTCGACGCACAGCCATTCGCCCGGCGCCGCGCCGGCGGCGCTCCACCAGGTACGGATGTTCTCATCCACGGCCAGCGCCGGGCTGCCGCCGGCGGCGGTGGAGGAGGCGGTCACCGGTTTTTGGTAGGAGAGCAGCATCCATTCCGGCCCCAGGGCCTGCGGGTCGAACCTGCCGGCGGGCAGGCGGCGGGGGTAATCGGCGAAGTTCTGGTTGCAGTAGAGCACACCGTCGGCGTCAAAGCCCGCCGGGAACAGCCCCACGCGGCGCTCAAAATCATGGTTGACGCTGATGCGCATGGTGGCGGCGTGCCACCAGTTGCCGTACTCGTCCATGATCGTGCTGCCGTGCCCGGCGCCGGTGATAAAGCCGCCCGGCACCGCCGAGAACGGGTTCGAGGCCTGCCGCGTGAACGGCCCGAGTGGGCCCTCGCCGACATAGACGGCATCGCAATAGGTGTTGTACTGCGTGCCGGGGCAGGCGTATTGCAGGTAGTACTTTTCCTCGTGTTTGGTCATGAACGCGCCCTCCATGTAGGGCTTGCCGACGGCCAGAAACATCTTGGTGTACTGCTCGACGTCAAAGGCGCCTGCCGGCATGCCCGGCGGGGTGCGCAGCTTCTGCGTAGCTTCGTCGAACAGAGGCTTTAAATGCCGGTAGACGACGCTTTTCTCCTTGTCCTCGACCTCGCCGTTGTCGCCGGGGCGCTCGTAGCCGAGGGAATCCATCTGCTCATGGATGACCGGCACGGGGGCGGTGAGCGGCTGCATGGATGTGGGATCGAGCTCGACGCCGAGGATCGGGTCGGTGTTGCCGCAGCCCCAGTAGAAGTAGACGCGGCCATCGTCGTCGACGAACAGGTCGGGATCCCAGAAATCGAACGGCGCCGCGACCTGCGTGAACGGCTCGTGCAGCGGATCCCTGCTGCGCAGGATCGGGCAGGGCCGCCCGCGGCGGGAGGCGCTGAAATAGAGGTAGTCCCCCAGCTGGCGCACGTCGGGCGCATAGTCGTAGATCAGCAGGTCGGGGTCGGCGTGGAAGTCCCAGTTGATGAGGTCGGCGCTGTGCCAGAACCCGGCTGACATCGAGACGAACAGATAGTACCGGCCCTTGAACCGGCACAGGGTCGGGTCGGCGCCCTCGCGGTGGGCCCTGGGCGCGCCCTCCTTCATGTGCTGGTAGCGGTAGCCGAGGTCGAGCGGGTTGCACCACGTCGTCATGGCGGGGCCTCCTTTTATAAAATGTAGGGCGGGCGGCGATGCGCCGCCCGCCGGCTGGAAATTTGTTATTGTTCTGCCTGCAAAGCGGCTTTCTTCTCGGCGATGCGCTTTTGCACGTTGACCATCTCCTCCTTGGAGAGCGGGCAGCCGCGCATGGCGATGAGGGTGATGACCCAGCCGATGAGCGGCAGGCCGAACTTGACGGCCATCGTGACCCAGAACACGCCGGAGGTGGCGGGGTCGGTGGGCTGGGGCATGGTGGCGGTGTAGCCGATGAGGGCCACAGCGCCGGTGGCGATGACGGCGGAGAGCGAGGTGATGAGCTTGTCGATGAGGCTGTAGGTGCCGGTGACGACCGCCGGGATGTATTTGCCGCTGCGGTCGAGCTCAAAGTCGATGGTATCGGCCATATAGGAGGTGTTGGCGGTGGTGATGCACATGTTGGAGCCGTTCTGGGCAAGGGTGAGCAGCACATAGGCGATCATCTCGATGCTGCCCATCTGGCCGATGCGCCTGGGGTCGATGAGCATGAAGAACGCAAAGGTGACAACGGCCACCGCCATGCTGACACAGGTCCAGGTGACGATGCCCTTCTTGCTGCCGTGCTTGCCCACATAGCGGGCGCCGACGGCGGCAAAGGCGATGGAGGGCAGCATGCTGATGACGGTCAAAATGGTGCCAAGGCCCATGTTGCCGATGAGGATGCCGTTCAAGAGCGTCTGGATGATGGACTGGGTCGCGACCTGCTGGGCGATCTTGTCCGACGCGTTGGAGGCGATGTAGCATTGCAGCGGGCGGTTGTGGGCGAGCACGTCGAGCATGTCTTTGGGCCTGAGCGGCTCTTTCTTCTGGGTGGTGCCCTCAAAGTATTCGGGCTTGTCATACTCGCTGATGCCGATGCAGACGAGCAGCGTGCCCACGGCGCCCATGCCGAGGCACACCCAGCACGCGGCCGAGAGGAAGCCCTGGTTGTACTCGCCGCCGAACATCGGCAGCAGCACGACGTTCAGCACCATGCTCATGATCATGGGGACGAGGTAGTTCATCGCCGTCGTCCACACGCCGATGGTCGGGCGCTGCCTGGGATCGTTGGACATGATGGCGGGCAGGGTCTGGGCCGTCATGTTGGTGATGGTGTAGCCGATGACGTAGACGATGTACATCGCCGTGAAGGTGAGCACGCCGAAGCCCTTGCTCGAGAGGAAGTTGAACATGCACAAGAGGCCGACGGCCTCGATGGCAAAGCCGCCGATCATCAAAACGCGCAGCTTGCCCCAACGGGTGTTGACGCGGTCATAGACGAACGCGAGCAGCGGGTCGGTGACGCCGTCCAGGATCCGGGTGCCGGCCAAAATGACGCCGACGATGGCGGTCGAGATGCCGTAGCCGATGCTGGCGCTGTAGCTGGCCATGCCGATGAGGGTATACACGCTCATGCCGACAAGGGCGTTGCAGGCCTGCAAAATGATCTGCCAGGTCTTGGCGCGGCGGTATTGCACGCCGTCGATCTCGCTCTGGGTGGGTTTGGGTTGCTTGGCCATGATGGTTCCTCCTTTTTCGAACAAAGCTGCGGTGCGGCGCGCCGCGGCGCCGCGTTGGGATGCTTTGATGCTACGCGAAAAGCGGCGTTTCCGATACCCAAAAAAGCCAAAAGAGTTACAAAAATTCCGGCTCTTGCAAAAAAGCCGGAATTTTTGTAATTTTCTTTTGGTTTTTTGCATCGGCACGTTGCCGCGCGGCCCCGCGTTGTGCTACAATACAAAAAAACACACCGGGAGGGGGGAAAAGCCGTGGCCGTCACCATCACCGAGGGCGAGAAAAACCTGATCTTGCTCCACAAGCTGCTGCCCAGCAACGAGCGGCTGTACCTGTGGTGCTATACGGCTGATGGCCGCCTGCTGACGAGCGACTGCCCCGAGGCCGCCGCCTTTGGCCCGGTGTTCGCGGCGCTGGGCGGTCTCGAGCGGGCGCTCGCGCACGGGCGCGCCGGCAGATATCCGCGCCCGCTGCTCATCGGAACGGCCATCGGCATGCAGTGGGCCGCCGCCTATGAATGCGATGACCGCGGCGCCCCGCGCCTGCTCTTTCTGCTTGGCCCGGCGTTCTACCGGGACCTCTCTGTCACCGAGGTCGAGGAGGGGCTGCGGCTGTACAGCCAGTCGGAGTTCAGTCTCGCGTGGCGCGAGCAGCTCGTACAAAAGCTCGACGCCGTGCCGGTGATGTCCCACGCCATCTTCAGCCGCTATGCCGTGATGCTGCACAACACCCTGAACCATGAGCAGCTCTCGGCCACCGACCTTGCCAGCGGCGCGCTGCCGGCCCTGCGCGCCGCGGACGCGCCCAAAAAGGATCGCCACAAGGTCTGGCGGGCGGAGCAGGCGCTTTTGCAGATGGTGCGAAACGGCGATATCGACTATAAGGGCGCTCTGCAGAACAGCGAGGACCTGAGCAACGGCGTGCCGGTGCACGGGCGCGACCCGCTGCGGCAGGGCAAGACGAGTGTGACGGTGTTCACGAGCCTTGTGACCCGCGCCGCCATCGAGGGTGGGCTCTCGCCGGAGGAGGCGTATTCGCTGGGGGATTCCTACATACAGGCGGTCGAGGATGCCCGCGACCTGGCCGAGCTCTCGGCGCTGGCCGGCGCCATGTATGACGATTTCATCCACCGCGTACACCGCTGCCGCACCAACCCCGCCTATTCGCGCCAGGTGCAGAAGTGCTGCGATTACATCGAGCTCAATCTCGACAAGCCCATCCGCACGGCTGACCTGGCCGCGCTCGTGGGCTATACCGACTATTACCTGAGCGAGAAGTTCAAAAAGGAGACGGGGCTTTCCCTTTCCAACTACATCAAATTTGCCAAGATCGAGCGCGCCAGGGTGCTGCTGGCGGCGGGGGATGAGAGCATCCAGTCCATCGCCGAGGCGCTCGCGTTCAACACCCCCAACTACTTTATCCAGAGCTTCCGCGACGTCGTGGGCTGCACGCCGGCCCAGTACCGAAAGCAGCAGCAGAAATGATACGACTGTACCCTCTTGTTTTGCCGGTGGCCGGGCCGCCTTTGGTCGAGGGTATGCCTTTAAACTTGACGGCGGACAGTTGTACCCGCCCATCGGACAGCTGCGCTGTTCGCTGTGCAGGTACAACGGTTCGCCTGTTATAAAGTTCATGCGGCATACCCGCCTCGCGGCGGCCTAAACCTCATCGCTCTGGCGTGTCTTTTCTTTTTTTGCCGGAATTATTGTAACTTGGTTGGAGATATTGGCTAGGCAAAGCGGCGCAGGCTTTTTATAATAAAGAAAAAGCGCAAAGGAGCGTGTTGGTATGAGCAAATTCCCGCAGGGCTTTTTCATCGGCGCCGCCACGGCCGCGCACCAGGTCGAGGGCAACAACATCCACAACGACTGCTGGGCGCAGGAGCAGATGCCCCATTCCGCCTACAACGAGCCCTCGCTCGACGCGGTCGACCATTACGACCGCTATGCGGAAGATATCGAGCTGATGGCGAAAGCCGGGCTCAACGCCTACCGCTTTTCCATCGAGTGGGCGCGCATCGAGCCGGAGGAGGGCAAATTCGACGCCGCCGAGGTCGAGCATTACCGCCAGGTCATCGCGTGCTGCAAGGCGCATGGCCTTGAGCCGGTGGTCACGCTCATGCACTTTTCCAGCCCCGTCTGGCTCATCCGCAAGGGCGGCTGGGAGGCCGAGACCACGCCCGCCGATTTTGCCCGCTATGTGCGCTACATCGTCGGGGCGCTCGGCGGCGAGCTCCATTATATCTGTACCATCAACGAGGCCAACATGGGCGTGCAGGTGGCGGCCATCGCCAAGCGCTACATGCAGCAGGCCATGGCGATGGCGGCCAAGGGCGGCGGCGCCAGCGTGCAGATGGGCATGAACCTCGAAAAGATGATGGCCGGGCGCAAGCTGGCCGCGCAGGAGAACATGGCCGTCTTTGGCACCGAGCAGCCGCAGTGCTTCACGAACCCGCGCACGCCGCACGGCGACGAGCTCGTGATGCGGGCCCATCAGGCGGCCAGGGCCGTCATCAAGGAGCTGTGCCCCGAAATGAAGGTCGGCCTGACGCTCTCGCTGCACGACTTCCAGCCCCAGCCCGGCGGCGAGGAGAACGCCCGCAGGGACTGGGACGAGGAGTTCACCCACTATCTGCCCTACATCAAGGGCGACGATTTCCTCGGCGTGCAGAACTATACCCGCACGCTGGTCGGGCCCGCGGGCGACCTGCCCGCGCCGGACGGCGCCGAGCTGACCCAGATGGGGTATGAGTATTACCCCGAGGGCGTTGAAAACGTGCTGCGCGCGGTGGCGAAGGATTTTGCCGGCGACCTCATCGTGACCGAGAACGGCATCGCCGCCGCCGACGATGCCCGCCGCGTCGAGTTCATCCGCCGCGCCACCGACGGCGTGGCCCGCTGCGTGGCCGACGGGCTGCCGGTCAAGGGCTACTTCTACTGGAGCCTGATGGACAACTTTGAGTGGCAGAAGGGCTTTGCCATGCAGTTCGGCCTGATCGCCGTCGACCGCGCCCACGGCCAGACCCGCACGCCCAAGCCGAGCCTTGCCGTGCTGGGCAGCTTGTAAGACGGACCCTGCAGGCGGCCCCGCGCATCCGGCACAGGGGCCGCTTTGGTTTACGCTTTGCAGAACGACTGTACGCAGGTAAGGAGGGTGCGGCGCCATGCTGTATATCGGCATCGACCTTGGCACCTCGGCCACCAAGCTGCTGCTGGTGGATGCGCAGGGCGCGATCTTGAACACCGTCAGCAGGGAGTATGCCGTCGCCTACCCGCACCCCGGCTGGAGCGAGCAGGATCCCGCCGATTGGTGGGCCGCCGTGCTGGGCGGCGTGCCGGAATTGCTGAAAGGTGTTGACGCGGCCAATATCCGCGGCATCGGCGTCGGCGGGCAGATGCACGGGCTGGTGGCGCTGGACACCGCCGGCGCGGTGCTCCGCCCCTGCATTTTGTGGAACGATGGCCGCACCCAAAAGCAGGTGGAATACCTCAACGATACCATCGGCAAAGAGCTTTTGAGCCGGTACACCGCCAACATCGCCTTTGCCGGCTTCACGGCGCCCAAGCTGCTGTGGTTAAAAGAAAACGAGCCGGAGAACTTTGCCCGCCTCGCGCATATTTTGCTGCCCAAGGACTACATCAACTACAAGCTCACCGGCGCGTTCAGCTGCGACTATTCCGACGCCTCCGGCATGCTGCTGCTGGATGTCGCGCATAAATGCTGGAGCCGGGAGATGCTCGGCATCTGCGGCATCACCGAAGCCCAGCTGCCGACGCTCTGCGAGAGCTGGCAGCCGGTCGGCACGCTGCGCCCCGATGTGGCCACAGCGCTCGGCCTGCCGGCGGACGTGCTCGTCTGCGCCGGCGCCGGGGACAACGCCGCCGCGGCCGTGGGCTGCGGCGTGGTCGGGGCCGGGGGATGCAACATCTCGCTTGGCACCTCCGGCACCGTGTTCATCTCGAGCGACAGGTTCGGCGTGGATAAAGCCAACGCCCTGCACAGCTTCGCCCACGCCGACGGCGGCTGGCACCTGATGGGCTGCATCCTCTCGGCGGCGTCCTGCAACAAATGGTGGCTCGAGGAGATCTTGGAAACTGACGACTATGACGCCGCGCTCGGCGCCATCGACGCGGCCAGGCTCGGGCAGAACGATGTTTACTATCTGCCCTATCTGATGGGCGAGCGCAGCCCGCACAACGACCCCGCCGCCCGCGGCGCGTTTCTGGGCCTGCGCATGGACACGACCCGCGCCGAACTGACGCAGGCGGTGCTCGAGGGCGTGGCTTTCGCCTTCAAGGACTGTGTCGAGATCGCCAAAGCGCAGGGCATCGAGATCCCGTCCAGCCGCGTCTGCGGCGGCGGGGCCAGGAGCGCCCTGTGGCGGCAGATCCTGGCCGACGTGCTCGGCATCCCGCTCGAGCTGCCGCAGACCGAGCAGGGCCCCGGCTACGGCGCGGCCATGCTCGCCATGGTCGGCTGCGGGGCATGGCCGGACGTCAAGACCTGCGCCAGGGCCTTGACCCGCGTCCGGAGCGTGACGCAGCCCGACCCCGCCCGCACCGCCGCCTATGCGGAACGGTATCAAACGTGGCGCGGGCTGTACCCCGCCCTCAAGGGCGTTTTCGAAGTGTCAGACCGCCACGGCTGTCGGGCCGAGATCCCCTCCACGCGGGACGATTTGCAGGCGCTGGCGGCGGGCAAGGCCTGCCGTGCGTAAAACCCCTCTTGTGCAGAGTGTCGAGTTCCTCGACACTCTCAGACTGTCGAAAAAGGTGTTTTCTGAATCCATCGACCTCGGCTGACATGTGCAGACGAGGTCGATACCTCTAGAGCAAAAAATGCC
>CANRBN010000052.1 GCA_947628865.1 uncultured Gemmiger sp. | reverse complement strand
GCCGCCCTGGGTCTTGACCCAGTTGGCAAGGCCCTGCGTGGCCTGCCGCACGACGTAGACGTTCATGCGGTTGGTGCCGGCGCCGAGGACGCCGCGCAGGCCGGCGGTGCCGAACTTGAGGGCGACGGCAAAGCGGTCCTGGATGGCGGCATCGTCGTTTTGGATGCTCTCGAGCTCGGGCTTGAGGTCGGCGTCGTCAAGGTCGGCGGCCAGCCAGCGGTCATACATTTCCTTATACATGGCACACACCTTCACTTTCACAAAAATCGCGCGCTGGGCGCAAGGGCTCAACTTATCCTAAATATACCAATCCCGGGGGCGCTTGTCAATCGAATTTGGGCGTTTTTGACGAATATCGCGCCGTTTTCCTGCCGCGGCGCCTTGTATCGCGCGGCAAAATCCGCTATACTGGGAAAGAATGAACGGAAAGGGGCGCCGCAGATGTTTGCACGCATCATGAGCCTTGGCGTGAACGGGCTGGCCGGGTACGCCGTCACCGTGGAGGTGGATATCTCGGGCGGGCTGCCGCAGTTCGCGCTCGTCGGGCTGCCGGACAGTGCCGTCAAGGAGAGCAGCGAGCGCGTGCGCTCGGCGCTCAAGAACCTGCGCTGGACCTGGCCGGCGAGCCGCATCACCGTCAATCTGGCGCCGGCGGACGTGCGCAAAACAGGGCCGGTGTATGACCTGCCGGTCTTTGTGGGCATCCTGGCCGCGCAGGGGCAGCTGCCCTGCCCCGGCCCGGCGCAGGCCTTTTTGGGGGAGCTGGGGCTGGACGGCACGCTGCGCCCGGTGGCGGGCGTGCTGCCGATGGCGCTGGCCGCGGCGAAGGCCGGCGTGAAGGAGCTGTTCGTGCCAAACGAGAACGCCGCCGAGGCCGCCGTGGCCGAGGGGCTGACCGTCTACCCCGCCGCGAGCGCGCAGCAGGTCGCCGAGCATTTGAACGGCGTGCATCCCCTCGCGCCCGCCGCGCCCGGCGCCTATGACCCGGACACGGCCTGGGCGGGACCGGATTTTGCCGACGTGCGCGGGCAGGAGGGCGCGCGGCGCGCGCTGGAGGTGGCCGCCGCCGGCGGGCACAACCTGCTGATGGTGGGCCCGCCGGGCACCGGCAAGAGCATGCTGGCCAAGCGTCTGCCGGGCATCCTGCCGCCCTTGAGCTACGCCGAGGCGCTCGAGACCTCGGCGGTGTATTCGGTGGCGGGGCTCTTGCGCGGCGGGCTGATGCACGCGCGGCCTTTCCGCAGCCCGCACCACAGTGTGAGCGCCGCGGCCATGGCCGGCGGCGGCACGACGCCGCGCCCCGGCGAGGTGAGCCTGGCCGACAACGGCGTGCTGTTTTTGGACGAACTGCCGGAATTTTCACGCGATACGCTCGAGGTGCTGCGCCAGCCGCTCGAGGACGGCACGGTGACGGTGAGCCGTGTGCACGGCTCGGCGGCGTTCCCCTGCCGGTTCATGCTGGTGGCGGCGATGAACCCCTGCAAATGCGGGTATCTCGGCCACCCGACGAAGGAATGCACCTGCACGCCCTCGGCCATCGAGCAGTACCGCCGGCGCATCAGCGGGCCGCTGCTCGACCGCATCGACATCCAGGTCGAGGCGGTGCCCGTGGAATACGACGCGCTGGCACGGCAGGCCGGCGGCGAGCCGAGCGCCGCCATCCGCGCCCGCGTGTGCGCGGCGCGCGCGGTGCAGGAGCGGCGCTATGAGCACCTTGGCATCAGCTGCAACGCCCGCCTCGAAAGCGGCGATCTGCGCCGGTTCTGCCGCCTGACGCCCGAAGCCGAGAAGCTGCTGCACGCCGCCTTTGAGCGCATGGGCTACAGCGCCCGCGCCTATGACCGCATCCTGCGCGTGGCGCGCACGGTGGCCGACCTGGCCGGCGCCGCGGACATCGACGCCGGGCACATCTCAGAGGCGCTGCAATACCGCAGCCTTGACCGCAGGCTGGGCGGGGCATAAAACAGCAGTACGCAGCGTAAAACAGCAGTACGCAAGACCGCCGTCCTGCCAAATGCCGGACGGCGGTCGCTTTTTGCCGGATGCGTACAAAGCCCTGCACGGCTGCATCACAGGATGCCGTACCGCTCCTTGTACTGCAATATTTTGAGGGCGCTCTGCTCGATGCGCTGTTCGGTCAGGGTGCCGTTTTGCACGGCCTCCCGCACGGCGGCAAAGGCCTCGGCCAGGCCGTTGGGCATGAGCAGCACGTCACAGCCGGCCTGCAATGCCCTGACGGCGGCCTCGCCGGGCGTATACGCGTTGGTGATGGCCTGCATGGCGAGCGAATCGGTGATGACGAGCGGGTCGTACAGCTGCGCCTTGAGCACATCCGTCACAAGCTCGCCGCTGAACGTGGCGGGCACGTCCGCGCCGGTGACGGACGGCACGGCGATGTGCCCCACCATCACGGCGTAGCTGCCTTTTTCGAGCGGCGGCTGCGCGCCGTACCCGTAGGGCAGCCACTCGGCGGCGGCCAGCTCGTCGACGGTCTTATCAAGCACGGCCAGCCCGTCGTGGCTGTCCCCGACGGCATCGCCATGCCCCGGGAAATGCTTGAACACCGGCAGGATGCCCTGCCCGCACAGGCCCTCGGCCATGGCCGCCGCCAGCGTCTTGACCGCGGCGGCCCCGGAGGAAAAGGCGCGCGCGCCGATGACCGGGCCGTCGGCGGTGTCGATGTCCGCGACGGGGGCGAAATCCATGTTGAAGCCGTAGCCCTTGAGATACGCGCCGATGGTCTGCCCCATCCCGCGCGCGGCGTCCTCGCCCAGGCCGCCGACGGCGGCAGCGCTCTCATAGGTCGGCAGGTCGAACGCCGCGTGGTTCGCGAGCCGCGCGACGGCGCCGCCCTCCTCGTCCACCGCCACAAAGAGCGGCGTCCCGCTGGCTGCCTGCAAGTCCGCGATGAACGTGCGCAGCTGGGTCTCATCGGTGATGTTTTTGCCGAACAGCGCCACACCGCCCACCGGGTATTTCGCGAGCATCGCGAGCATGGCATCGGTCACGGCGGTCACGCCGGCGGCGCCGGCATCGTTGATCTGCGCCTGCGTTTGGGCCGCATCCAGCGCATCCGGGCGCACAAGGAACAGCTGGCCGATCTTTTGCTCCGGCGTCATGCCCTGCAGGCGCAGGGCCGCCTCGGAGACGGTGCTTTCAGCGTCCGCGGTGTCGGGCTGCGCAAGGAGCTCGCCGCGCGTGACGGCGAACGCGGCGAGGTGCTCGGCCTCGGTCTCGTAGACGGTGCCGGGCGCCGAGGACACCGCCAGATAGCAGCCGCCGTTGTCGCCCTCGTCCTCGCCGGGGATGAGGTCGCCGAAGCGCAGCGTGACGGTCGTTTTACCGTCGGTGAGGGTGACGGCGGCGTTGGGCGCGTCGAGGCCGTAGGCGGCGTCCGCCTGCGGCGCGGTGACGGCCCAGGTCGTCTTCAAATGGCAGGCGGTGTTCGCCATGCGCGCCACCGTGACCTGGTCGAGCGCGGCGTCCGGGTCGTCGGCGAGCTGCCAAGTTCCGTCCACGCAGACAAATTCCAGCGTTTCGGCGCCGTTTTGCACCGTCATGGCGGTCAGCTCCTCCGGCGCAAGGCCCGCCGGGCTCTCGCCCGCATACAGGCCGCGGCGGCTGGGGCAGAGCCCCGAGATATCGCCGGAGAACACCGTGTACACGCTCTCGCGGCCCGAGACGCGCACATAGTAGCTTTGGCTGACGGTGTTGAGCGCCCCCACCGTGAGGGTGAAGCTCTCCTCCCCCGCCAGCAGGTTGAGGGCCAGCGACGGCGCCTCGAGCCCGGCGCCGCCGCTGATGGCGTCCGCCGCGAGCTCCTGCGCCGCCTGCATGCCGCAGACGTTTTGCAGCAGCGTTTCGACCGCGCTCCCGTCGATGGGCAGCGCGGGGTCGTCGGCGAGCTGCCAGACGCCGTCGGCGTCCCTTTGCAGCGTGACGGCGTCGCCGTCCTGTGTGTAGCGGACGGTATCGACGGCGGCGGCATCCAGTGGGCAGAGCGGGATGCCGGTCTGCCCGCTGCCGGCGCCGGACGACAGATCCAGGGCGAGCAGCGTAAGACCCAGCAGGCCCGCGGCGGCGCCCAGCAGGGCCAGGGGCAGCCATTTGCGGCGTTCCATGCAAAGCTCCTTTTCAGCGCCGGCGGCGCAGCAGGCAGTAGACGGCGCCGCCGATGACGGCGCCCAGCGGCAGCACGAGCACGAACAGCAGCCCCAGCCCCACCGCCATGCCGGCGGGCACGTTGAGGATGGCGGCGCTCATGCTCTTGGCATCGATGACGGCGGCGTTCTCCTGATCGCACAGCCAGTTGGCCACGCTGCCAAGCCACTGCGCGTTGCCGCCGTAGACGACCTGATCGGCCCCGGCGTCCAGGAGGTTCGCGCAGTTGAGCCAGGCCAGCTTTGCGCCGGCCTCGCCGCCCTGCACCGCCACGGCCAGCGCAAAGGGGCCGGCGGGGTCGGCGTCGGTCTTTGTGAGCAGGTCGGCGTTTTGGTAATCGACCTTGGAATAGCCGGCATCAGTGACCGAGAGCAGGGGCAGGAACTCATAATCCATCGTGTCGTCGTACAAAATGCCCTGCGCGACCGGGGCCAGCGCGTAAAGGCCCTGCGCCATGCCGGCGGTGGCTTCATTTTGGCCGATATCCGGCAGCAGGTAGGTCTGCGGGTAGCCGTAGAGATAGTGATCCATATCCCGCTCGATCAGGACGCCGGGCTGGCGGGTCAGGCCGTATTCGGCCAGCAGGGCATCCAGATTGGGCGTCGGCACGGTAAGATCGGTGACGACGAGCAGCCGCCCGCCGTTTTGCAGGTAGTCCCGCAGGGCGGCGACATCGTCGGCGGTGTAATCCACCTGCGGCGCGTTGAGCAGCAGCATCGCGGCGTCCCCGGGGATGGCGCCGGCGGTGACAAGGCTGAACTCCTGCACCGCAAAGCCGGCATTTTCCAGCGTCTGGGTGAAATCGGCATCGAGCGCCGCCTCGCCGTGGCCGGTCATCGAATAGAGCGCGGTCTGCTCGGTGCGCAGCACGGCGGCCAGCGCGGTGGTGATGGCGCTCTCGGCGGCAAAGCTGTAGGTGTAGGAGCCGGTCGTGTAGTAGCTGCTGTAGTCGGCCTCATACATCGAATAGGAATCGACGAGCTCGGTCTTGTCCCCGCAGATCAAAATGACGCTGTCCACATTGGCATCGGCGGCGCCGACCTGCCGGGCAAAGTTGGGGTAGAGGTTGGGATCCTTCTGCTCCCAGCGGAAATGCGCGCCGGCCCCCGCGTAGCGGTCGAGCAGCTGGGTGACGTTCTCGTCCTCCTGCCCGCTGATGCCGAGATAGTAGGCGGTGACGTCGCTCTCCATCGAGCCGAGCAGGTTCTTCGTCGTTTCGGTCAGCGTGAAGAGACGGCCCGTGGAGATATCAAAGCGGGTGTATTGCGCGGGCAGCGCCGCGACGACCAGATTGAGCAGGATCACCACGGCCAGCACGGCGGCGGTGAGCAGCGCGGCCCAGCTGCCGCTTTTGAGCGCGCGGCGGCGGGCCTCCCGCAGGTCGGCGGCGGGCGCCGGATGGGAAAGCAGCGGTTTTTTCATCGTACCCTCCCCCTTTCAGCTCCAGCGGCGCTTCTCGAGCGTCTGGCCGGTCAGGAACAAAAACAGCGCGATGACACTGAGATAGTACACGATGCCCTGCACGCTGAACATGCCGCCCACAAAGCTGTTGAACGGCTCGAACAGCGCCAGCGCGCCCAGCGCCGCGTTGAAAGCCGACAGCAGCCACGCCGGGCGCAGCCGGAACAGCGCGACGAGCGCCGCGGCGCCCGCCGCGAACACGGCGCTGCCGGCAGGCAGGCTTTTGCACAAGACGCCGACGAGCACCGCCGCCACGAGCAGCGCCACCGCGAACACGATGAACGCCAGCGTGCTGCCGCTGGTGAACAGCGTTTGGATGCTGTTCATCATGTAGCTGACGAGCAGCACCGCAAAGGTGGAAAGGTAGGCGAGGATCTGGTTTTCGGTCATGGCCGAGAGCCAGGTGCCCACGGCCAGGCAGGCGGCGCCGAGCAGGAAGAACGCCAGCAGCGCGGCATAGGCGCTGACGAGCGAGACCTGCCCGAACAGCGTGAGCAGCAGCGGCAGCACGCAGGCCGGCAGCAGCGCCAGCGCGAACACCGCCACCTGCGCGAGGTATTTGCCCAGCACGATGGACGGGATGCCCACGGGGCTCGTGAGCAGCAGCTGGTCGGTGCCGGCGCGGCGCTCCTCGGCAAAGCTGCGCATCGAGAGCGCCGGCAGCACGAACAGCAGGATGATGGCGGTGGAATACAGCACGCTGGCAAAATCCGGCGAGGCGGACAAAAGATTGTACACCGTGCTGTACAGCCCCACAAAGGCGGCCAGCACCGCGCCCGCCACATAGCCGACCATGCCGTTATAGTAGCTTTTGGTCTCGCGTTTGAGGATGGCGAGCATGGCTTATCCCTCCTTTTGGGCCGCCGGGGCGGTGTCTTGTGCAGCCGGAGCGGCGTCCGGCCCGGCTGTGTCGTCCGGGGGCGGGGCGACTGGCACTTCGGCTTTGTCGTCCGGAGCCGGGGCGGCGTCGGGCCCGGGTGCCGCGTCCTGTTCGGCGCCGGCTTCGGGCTGCGGCGCCTGCGCGTCCTCGGTCAGCTGGAGGAACACGTCCTCCAAGCTCAGGTTTTCGGCGCTCAGGGAGGTGACGGGGCAGCCGGCGGCGGCCAGCGCCGCCGAGAGCGCGGCGCGGCAGTCCGCCCCGGGGGCGGTGGCGGCGGTGAAGCTGACCTCGCCGTCCGCCTCGCCGGTGATGTGTACCTCGGCGACGCCCGCAACGCCCTGCGCGGCGGCAAGCACCGCCTCGGCGCTGCCGAGCGCCGTGCCGCGCACACCGCCGCGGGCCGTGAGCTGCGCGGCCAGCTCCTCCGGCGTGCCCTGCGCGGCGAGCCTGCCGTGCGACAGGATCAGCACGCGGTCGCACACCGACTGCACCTCGCTCAAGATATGGCTCGAGAGGATGACGGTATGGGTCTTGCCGAGGTCGCGGATGAGGGTGCGGATCTCGATGATCTGCGCGGGGTCGAGCCCGACGGTGGGTTCGTCCAGGATGATGACCTTGGGCGCACCCAGCATCGCCGCCGCGATGCCGACGCGCTGGCGGTAGCCCTTGGAAAGGTTGCGGATGAGGCGTTCCTCCACCCCGTGCAGACCGGCGCGCGCCGAGACCTGCCCGAGCTGCTCGAGCCGTGCCGCCCGGCTCTTCACGCCCTTGAGCTCGGCGGCGAACAGCAGATATTCCCGCACCGTCATATCGGTGTAGAGCGGCGGCAGCTCCGGCAGGTAGCCGATGGCGGCCTTGGCGGCCTTTGGCTCCGCGAGGATATCGTGCCCGTCCACGCGCACGGTGCCGGCGGTGGGCGAAAGATAGCCGGTGAGGATGTTCATGGTGGTGGATTTGCCGGCGCCGTTCGGGCCCAAAAGCCCGTAGATGCAGCCGTCCGATACGGTGAAGGACAGATCCTCCACCGCCAGGCGGCTGCCGTAACGCTTGGTAAGATGCTCGACCTGTATCAAGCCTGTACACCCCTTCCCTTTCCTGTCACGCAAAGGCGCCCCGCGGGCCAACGGCACGCGGGGCGCGGGTTCAGTCCATACTGGATTATAGGGGCCAAATGTGAAAATTGTGGGAAGAAGATTTGAAAACCTGTGATTTTTTTACACGAGTTCGACCCGGTAGTGCTCGAGCCAGTGCTCGAGCTGCAAAAACCATGCGATGGTCTGCGGGCGGGTCATCAGCTGGCCGTACCAGGGCGTGTCGGTCCGGTCGTTGTCCGCCTCAAGCAGCTGTTCGAGCTTTTTCTTCTCGACAATGCGCAAGATCGGCGCGCGGCGGTCGGCGATGGCGGCGCGCAGCAGCGCGCTGACGGCCTTGAGGTAGGACGGGTTCCAGGTTTTTGGGTAGGGGCTTTTCTTGCGGAAGAGCATCTCCTCGGGCAGGATGCCGCGCATTGCCTCGCGCAGGAGGCCTTTCTCGCGGCCCTCATAGTCCTTGAACACCCACGGCACGCTGTAGAGATACTGGACGATGCGCCAGTCACAGAACGGCACGCGCACCTCAAGCCCGCAGTACATGCTCATGCGATCCTTGCGCTCGAGCAGCGTCTGCATGAACCAGCGGAAATTGAGCGCGAACATCTGCCGCATGCGGCGCTCCTCGCCGTCAAGGCCCGGCAGCACCGAGGTCTCGGCGAGGGTCTGGCGGTAGCGCTCGTCGACGTAGGCGGCGGGGTCGATGCCGCCCAGCACGCCGGGCTTCAAGAAGGCGGCCCGGTAGGCGGTCGTCTGCGCCCACGGGAAGCCGTAGCGCTCGCGGACGGTCTTGTCACGGTACCAGGGGTAGCCGCCGAAGATCTCGTCGGCACATTCGCCCGAGAGCGCCACGGTGGCCACCGGCTTGATGTGCCGGCAAAAGGCCAGCAGGGAGGAATCGACGTCCGCCATGCCGGGCAGGTCGCGCGCCTCGGCGGCCGAAAACAGCGCGGGCACGATATCGGCGGTGTCGAGCGTGATCCAGTGGTGCTCGGCTGCAAGCGCCGCGTTCATGCGGCGGATGTAGGGCGCGTCGGGGCTGGGCTGGAATTTGGTGGCGTGGAAAAACTCTTTGTTGTCCTGATAGCCGACCGAGAACGTGTGCAGCGTTTTGCCCTGCTTTTGGAACACGCCGTCCGCCACGGCGGAGATGATGCTGGAATCGAGCCCGCCGGACAAAAACGTCGCGACCGGCACGTCGGACACGAGCTGGCGCCCGATGGCATCGAGGACAAGCTCGCGCACGGTCTTGACGGTGCGCGGCAGATCATCGGGATGCTCATGGTCGGTGAGCTGCCAGTACAGACGCGTTTTCAGGCGCCCGGTCTTTGCATCGAACAGCGCGCATTCGCCGGGCAGCAGCTCCCGCACGCCCTGGAACACGCCGCAGCCCGGCGTGCGCCCGGGGCCCAGGAGCAGCACGTCGGCAAGGCCCTTCGCGTCGACGCGCGGCGGCACGAGCGGATGGCAGAGCAGGGCCTTGAGCTCGGAGCCGAAGAGGAGGCTTTCCCCGCGCAGGGCGTAGAACAGCGGCTTGACGCCGCAGCGGTCGCGCGCCAAAAACAGCGTCTGCGCCCGGCTGCGCCAGACGGCAAAGGCAAAGATGCCGTTGAGCTTTTCAAGGCAGGGCGCGTCCCATTCGGCAAAGGCGTGCAGCAGCACCTCGGTGTCGGAATGGCCGCGGAACGCATGCCCGGCGGCGACGAGCTGCGCGCGCAGCTCCGGCGTGTTGTACAGCTCCCCGTTATAAACGATGACATAGTGCTCGCCGCCGCGGTCGAGCTCCATGGGCTGACGCCCGCCCTCGATGTCCACGACCGCCAGCCGCGCGTGCAAAAGCGCCGCCGGCCCCTCGATATACTGCCCCTTTTGATCCGGCCCGCGCCGCACAAGCGCCTGCTGCATGGCCGCGTAGATATCTGTCTGCTCCGCGATACGCCTGGGGTCGCCCCCGACCTGACCCGCGATGCCGCACATAAAAACCGCCCCCCGCTGAAAATGCTCTTGCAGGGCATTGTATGCGGCGGGGGGCGGCCAGTATGCGGCGGACGGTTCAGGCGCAAAAAACGCACCGCCAGCCGCCGGCGATGGGCAGCGGGGCATCGGCTTTGGCGCCGCCGGTAAAGCTCTCGATGACCAGCGTGTACTCCCCGCCGGCGAGCGCGCCGCAGGTCAGCGCCAGCTCCGCGGTGCCGTTCCGGAGCGACGCGGCGTCGGTGGGGCCGCCCTCGGCGACCGTGCGGCCCGCGCTGTCCGTGATGCGGTAGCGCGCGATGCACAGTGTGTCGAGCTCCCGGTAGGGGATCTCCTGCGGGCGCGCCAACGCGGCTGTGACCGTGAGCACGCCGTCGGAATAGACGGCGCCGACCTCGATCTCCTGCCCGCCTGCTCGTAGCGGACGCCGGTCACGGCGCCAAGCCAGTTGGTGACATCGACGAACCGCCCCGCAAGACCGCCGGCAACGGCGCCCGCCGCGCCGAAGACGCACAGGGCAGCCACCGCCAGCGCGGCGAGCGGTTTTTTGTGCGAAAAGGTATGCGCTTTGTTTTGCATGACGATCCCCTCCCTGTTCATGGCGGCCTGCGCGCGGCAGGCCTGCAGGATGCGCGCGCGCGACTGCGGCGGCATGTGCACGCGGGCCACGGCGTGTTTGAGTTGCTCAGGCTGCATCTACAGATACTCCTTTCGGTAATGCTCTTCGAGGAGCCGCCGCCCCTTTTGCAGGCGCATCTTGACCGCCGACGGCGTTCTTTGGATGATGCGCGCGATGTCCCGCACGGGGAGCTCCTCGACATAGAAAAGCGTGAGGACAAGGCGGAATTTTTCCGGCAGCGCCATCAGCGCCTCCAAAACGGCGCCGTCGTTTTCGGCATCCGGGGCGGGCAGCTCGACGCTTTCCGGCAGCGTCGGATGCCTGCGGCGGTAGCGCAGCACGTCGCGGCATTTGTTTTTGGCCGTCGTGATGAGCCATGCCTTCTCGTGCTCGGCGGTCTCGAAGCGCGGCGCCCTGCGCAGATATTGCAGGAGGGTCTCCTGCACGGCATCCTCGGCGTCGGCCTCGCTCCGCAGCATGACGAAGCACAGCCGGTACAAAAGATCGCCGTAGCGCGCAAGGGCGGTCTCGGCACTGCCGGCGGGCGGCAGCGGCGGCGTTTGCATGGGCGGCCACCTCCTTTCACCCCTGATACGCGCGAAAAGCAAAATCGGTCAATTCCATACAAAAAAATCGCGGGGCAAGCCCCGCGACAGCGTGTCGAGGAACTCGACACGCTGCAAAAGAGGGGTTCGGCTTTGCTGGCTGCGCCAGTCCGCCTGCACC
>CANRBN010000051.1 GCA_947628865.1 uncultured Gemmiger sp. | reverse complement strand
GCGCGGGCGGCATCGGCCTTCTGCACGGCCTCCCCGGCCCGGGCCCGCAGGGTGGCCTGCGCGCCCTCCTCGAGCAGCGGGGCCAGCGCCTCGAGCAGGTTTTGCACCACGCGTTGGCCGTTGGCGGCCACGGCGGCGAGGTTGACGCCCTCCAGCACGGCGTCGAAATCGTTGGCCGGGCCGAAGATATCGCCCAGCACCGTCTTGATGCGGCTGTCATAGTCGGCCAGCAGGTCGAGCGCGCGGGCCGTGCGCGCCTCGTCCGAGAGGCCGTCGAGCTCCTGCAAGGCCCGCAGCGCGGCGGTGAGCTCGGCGTCCAGCGCGGTCAGCGGCTCGCGCGCGGTGAAAAAGCGGTGGTAAAGGTTGGGGTCGCCGGGGTTGAAGCGCAGCACGCCGCGCCCGTTGACGGTGAATTCCCGTACACCGGCATCAATGGTAAGCTCCTGCATGGGGTCTCTCCTTTTCTTCAAAACACGGGCGCCCGGCCCCCGCGACCGCGGGGGCCGGGCCGGTCATGCGGCCTTTTTCAGGCCGCGGCGGTGAAGGTCTTTTCCTTGACGTTGAACGTGCCGGCCTGCTTCTGGCCGCTATAGTGGACGTTGAACGGGATCTGGTAGCCGGTGGTATCGCCGCCGTAGCTGACGATCTCGATGTAGCACTCCTCGCGCACGGCGGGGAAGCTGCCGCTCTCCTTGCCGGACTCGTCCCACAGCTTGACCTCGACGATGTCGGTCTTGAGGTCGTCGAGCACCATATCGCCGTCGATGATGGCCTGCAGCCGCTCGAACAGCTTGTCGCCCTTGGCGGCGTAGTAGGGCGCGACCTCGCCCTGCTTCTGGTAGCTGTCGATGACGACGGAGGTCTGGCCGAGGATGTTTGCCTTCTTTTCGACGTTGGCGGTCATCTCGGGGCTGTATTCCTCGAGGTCGTCGCCAAGGCGGACATAGTCGGCGCCCTCCTCGCCGGCGGCGGCGAAGTGTGCGTTGAGGTAGTGGGCCATATACTTGCGTTCGATCTTCATGCGTTTGCTCCTTTGTTCGCGTGTGGCGCGTCAGCCCGCGGCGGGCAGGCGCTCGGTGTATTCGGCGGCGAGGGTGACGGCATAGACCGCCGTGCCCTCGCCCCCGGCGTTGGGTAGGCTTTCGAGGCGCGCGGCCTCGGCGGAAAGGGTCTCGCCGGCGGGCTCGTCGCCAAAGGCCGGCGCGCGCAGCGCGGCGCTCTCGCGCGCGACCCACTGGCGCAGGGCCAGCAGGCGCTGCGCGTTTTGCGCGGCGAGGGCCTCATCCCCCGGCACAAAGGGCAGGGCCACGCGCAGGACGAAGCGCGCGCGGCAGCGCAGGGCGGTATCGCCCAGCAGGTTTTGCCGGCGCGCCGTCACCTGCACGCCCTGCGGCCAAAGCCCTGCGGCCGGTGCGCCCGCGGCGGCGTGATCCACCCAAAGGCGGTCAACGCCCTGCAGGGCCGGCGCGCCGGCCAGCCAGCCGCGCAGGCGGGGCAGGATGTTTTCGGTCATGTGTATGCCTCCTTTTTTGGGGCGCGGGGTCAGCCGGTCAGGCTGCGGGCGCCGGCGCCGCCCGCCGTCCAGTCGCCGCCGGCCTCGACATGGCAGGGCACGCCGCCGCGGGTCTTCGCGTCGACGTAGCGCACGGTGCACAGCCCCGGCACCGCCGCCGGCAGAAAGGCCGGCCACTGTGCGTACGGCACGGCCGGGCCCTCGCCGGGCAGCACGCGGTCGCCGGGGACGAGGGTGTAGTCGGCGCCAAGGCGCGCGGACGCCTGCGGCAATATGAGCAGAAAGCCGCTGCCCTCCTGCGCACCCGCCTTGTCCTGGATGCCGCGGCGGCGGACGTCGAAAAAGACGCCGCGCACGACGGTGCGCACAACGGCGCGGGCGGCGGGGTCGGCGTGGTAGAGGGTGACGGTCTGGCGGCAGAGGCGGTAGCTTGGCACATCAGGCATGGGCGACCCACCTTTGCATGAGCAGAAAATCCGCCGCCAGCTCGTAGCAGTGGCGTTCCCGCAGGTAGAGCGTGGTGGCCGAGAGCGCCTCGGGCGCCGCGTAGCTTTCGCTCACGCTGCCAACGCTGCTCTGCGTCACGGCCAGGCCGCGGCGCGCATCCTCCTGCGCGAAATCGTAGAGCGCGTCGGCCACGGCGCACAGGGCGTTCTCCTCGGCGTCCGGCACGCCGGGGCGCGGCGTGACGAGGAACATCTGCTTAAAGCGCGCCAGCTTGGCCCGCGCGCGCTTCGCATACCGCGGGAATTCCTGCTCCGGGATGTCCTCGCCGAGGTACTTGTCGCGGTAGAAGGCAAAATCCGGCATGGCGCGCACCCCCTTATGCCTTGAACTTGGCCAGCACGACCTTTGCCTCGTTGGACAGCACCGCGACATAGAACTCGTCGGCGGTGATCTCGGTGGTGCGGGTCTTGGGCTTGCGCTCGGTCTCGATGTTGACGTCGCGCTTGCGGTAGATGGTCAGGGCCGGGACCTCGTCCTCGGTCTCGGCGTCGGCCTCCAGCTTGACGATGGGGCAGGCGTACACGCCGGCGGACAGCGGCACCTTTTTGCTCGGCACGATGTGGCAGCCCGCCACCATGCCGATCTCGCCGGTGACCATGACGCCGGGCAGGTATTTGTCCGCCGAGAGGAAGTTTTGATCCTTGCGCAGCTGGGTGACCTGCTTGGGATGCACGAACAGCACCTTGTCCAGCCCCGCGACCTCCTCCTCGAACAGGTCGAGCGCGTCGACGATGGCGTTGTAGGAGATGGCGGCCTCGGAGCCGTCGTAGATGAGGCTCGCCTTTTGCAGCTCGTCCATGCAGTCGTTGTCGATCTTGGCGGCGATGGCCATGGCCAGCTGGGTGTTCGCCTCGCCGACGGGGTTGCCGTAGCCCGAGAGCACGGCCTCGTCGGTCAGGCCGATGCCCTTCATGGCCTTTTTGATGGTGGCCTTGCGGGTAGAGGTGGTCATTTTTTCGATCGAGACCTCGGCCCCCTCGGCGACGTCGGCGGCGTCGCCGATGTAGGCGTAGGCCGGCACGGTGATGCTGTCGCCGGGCACGCCGGCGAGGGTGTCGTCGATCTTGGCGAACGGCGCCACGCGCAGCTTTTTCGGGATGCGGGCGGAGACCATATCGCCCATGACCTCGGGGTCGATGAGGTCGGAGATCCTGGTGATGATATCAGCCATGTGTTTGTTAGCTCCTTTCCAAAAGACGGGTGTGGTGGGTGTGCGGCCATCAGCCGCGCAGCGCGGCGTAGGCCTCGGGATCCTGGCGCTTGAGGGCCAGCCGCTCGCGGTAGCTCAGCTGCGCGAAGGCGGCGGCATCCTGCGCCAGCGGGGTGCTGCCGGTGCCGGCGGCGTAGGGGGCCGGGGCCGCGGCAGGCGCTTCGGCGGCGGCGGGCACGGTCGAGGGTTCGGGCATGGGGTTCACCTCCTTTCGTGGGATGGGGCGGCGTTGGCCGGGCGCGGCATGAACTTTTCGCGCACGGCGGCAAGCTCCGCCTCGCTGGCGTGGGGCAGGTCAAAGTACCAGGCAAGCGCGAGCTCCGGGCGCAGCAGCCCGTCGGCGACCATCTGGCGCAGCTCGGCCCAGGCACGCGCGCGGTCATAGAGCACGCCGTCGCCCCAGTCCAGCGCCAGCGCGGCGGGGTCAAAGGGCTCGGCGCCGCACAGCCCGTACAGGCGCCCCAGCGCGTCGCAGGCGGCGAGCGCGTCTTTGGCGGCCTGTGCCCACGCCGCCTGCAGATCCTGCACGGTGAGGGCGTAGTCGCCGGTGGAGGCGGTGATCTCGGTGGCCGTGCGCTCGACGTCCTCGACCTCGCTCAGGATGCCGCGCTTGAAGCCGAGCAGGCTCTCGCACGCGCGCAAAAGATCCTGCTTGCGCGCGAGATAGCTCTCGACCCGCAGCGCCGGGCTGTAGACGGTCACGCCGAGCGCGGCGGGATCCTCGGGCAGGCCGACGAACAGGTCGTCGGCGAGCGCGCGGCGTCCGTCGGGCGCGGTGCGCAGCAGATCCTCCGAGGCGAACACGCGGGAGGCGCCGTTTTTGAACTCGGCGTCCAGCTGCCGCTCGAGCTGCGCGAGGCCGCGGATGAGCCCCGCCGCCGGCGCGAACACCGAGACGGCGTCGGCGCTGCCGTCCACACAGTTGAGCAGCGGCGTGCGCAGGCTGACGAGCCCCACGCCCGCGACGCCCGGCAGCTCGAGCTCCGGCACAAGGGCCGTGGTCTGCGGCAGGGCGGAGAGCGGCAGGCGGCGGCCCAGCGCGCCGCCGTTCAGCTGGTACAGGCGCGTGTCGATGCGCAGGCCCGTTTGCGCGGCGCACCGCCGCTCGACAAGGGCGTAGCGCGCGCCGGCGTGGGTGAACTCCTCCATCGTGCCGACGGCGAGCAGCGCGCCGTGCGCATCCCGCGCGAGCGGCACGAAGCAGTCCCGCCGGATGGGCACGAAGTCGAACCCGCCGCCGCGCACGACGGGCTTGAGCAGGCACTCGCCGCCGACGAGCGCCGCCTGCAGGGCCGGCACGCGCACGGCGTCGAGCGCGGCGAGGTTCGCCTGCATCCAGCGCGTTTTGGGCCCCGGCAGCAGGCGGGCCTCGTACTCGGCGAAGACGGCGCGGCACAGCTTGCCGACGATGAGCACCGGCAGCCGCGCGGCGCCGTTCTCGTCGGGGCGGGCGGCGCCATAGTAGAGGGCGAACCAGTCCCGGATGGCCGCCTGCATCCTGGGCGTGGTCACATCCTGGCGGCCAAAGGCCTGTTCGAGGTAGGGCTTGAGCATGTTGGCATCTCCTTTGTTGGCAATGTGTGTTGGCTTCAGGCGCCGCGGCGGCGCCAGACGCTTTCCAGCGCGTAGCGCACGGCGTCGATGTGGTGGTTGTTGAGGTCGGGGTAGCCGGGCAGCACCTCGCCGGTGGCGGCGTCGCGCGCATACTCGCAGCCCGAGAACTCCGCCGCCGTGGCGGGGCAGCGGGCCGGGTCGATGACGATGGCATCCAGGCTTTGCAGCCATTTCATGCCCTGCTCCACGCTGCCCGGGCCCTTTTGCGCGGCGCGGCAGTGTAGGCCCCAGGCGCGGTAGTCGGCGCAGCTCTTGGGCTCGGCGGCGTCGGCGGTGAGGGGGCCGGCCCCGGCGCCGCCAAGGCCCCTGTCCAAAAGCAGCTGCGCCGTCTCGCGGTTGGGCGTGCGCGTGCGGGTGAGCTCGTCGAAGATGAACAGCGTGCGGCGCGCGGCATCGTAGTACACGGCGTTGTAGGCCCACGGGTCGGGGTACCAGCCCCAGTCCACGCCGTGGTACAGGCGGTCAAAGCCGGCCAGCTGCTCCGCCGGGATGGGGTCAAGGCGCAGGTTCTCGAACACCGCCGCGCCGCTGCCCACCACCTCGCCCAGATACTCGTGGCGGTAGGCGATGGGGTTGACGGCGCACAGGTGCCCGGCGTCGGCCAGAAAGCGCGGGCCCAGCCAGCCCTCGGGCAGGTCGCGGTAGGTGGAATGGTGGACGAGCTTGCCGGGGCGCTGCTCCAGCGCGTAGCGGTTGACCCAGCTGCGCCCCGCCGCCGGCGGGTTGAAGCTCTTCAGGCTCAGGGCGCAGCGCCCGCCGCGGAACACGCTCTGCTCCACCTTGCGCACCTCCTCGGGGCCGGAAAACTGGTCGAGCTCCTCGAACCAGCAAAACCCCACCGCCCCGAACGGCGGCTTGAGGCTCTTGAGCTTGCCGGCATCGTCCAGACCGAAGAACCAGATCTTCTGCCCGGTGGGCAGGTAGGTGCACTCCATCGGGCTGACGGTGCAGCGGAAATACGGCGCGAGGCCCAGCGTCTCGATGGCCCAGAGCACCTGCGTGTACACGCTGGTGCGCAGCGTGCGCGCCACCTTGCGCAGCACGACGGCGTGGCAGTCGGGGTGGCGCAGCAGCCCCAGCACCAGCTCCAGCGACAGATAGCTCGATTTGCCCGACCCGCGCCCGCCCTTGGCCACCACCTCCTGCACGGCGCCGCGCGCCGCGGCCCGGTGGACGGGCCAGAACACCGGGGCGATGCACTCGCTCAGGCGCACGGTCACGGCGTCACCTCCCCGCCGGCGGGCGCCAGGTCGTCCACGACCGTGACCGGCTCCGGCAGCCCCTCCGCGCCGAGGCCCAAATGCTTGTAGAGCAGCTCCAGCGCGCGCAGCTTGTCGGCCACCTTGACCGGCAGGCCGCCCTCCTCGCCCGGCACGGCGAAGGCGATCCCGGCCAGCTCCTCCAGCACCCGCTGCGCATCCAACCCCTGCAAACGGCACCACCTCACAGCGCGGCGGCGGGGCCAACGCCCCGCCGCCGCGATTTTTCATGCTACCATTCTAGCCGGTTCTTTACGGAATTACAATGTACTATTACTGAAATCCGTTTTACTCTTTGCTGAACTCCGCCTCGTCTTTCGCTGTATTTACAGATATCTGTTCAAGCGCCTGCCGGTGCAGCTGGAAGATGCGCCGCTCCACCAGTCCCATGGCGTCGGCGATCTCGGCAAAGGTCTGGCCCAGCAGGTAGCGGCGGCGCAGCACCTCCTGCCGCTGGGCGTGCCCGACGCCGCTGATGGCGCTGACCACCTCGGCGCGGCATTGCAGGCAGGCCGCGATCTGGGCCTCCAGCGCCTCCTCGGCGGCGACGATGCGCTCCACGGCGCGGGGCAGGCGGGCGGCGTCCGGCCCGGTGCGCCCCGGCACGGCGGGGCCCGCGGCGCCGACATGCTCGGCCCCGGCGCGCAGCTCGGCCAGCTCCTGCGCCAGCAGCTCCTGGCGGCGCAGCGCCGCGCGGTAGCGCCCCAGCCATGCGCTTTTTTGCCGGCGCAGGGCGGCGGATGTCTCTTTTTCCATGCTTCCTCCTTGCGGTGTGGGCGGCGGGTGCCGCCGGTATATTACAGTTTTCTGTATCTTTACTATAGTACAACAACTATAAGTTGTCAAGCCCCTCTTTTTTCGCGCTTCTTTTTGGCCGACCGGTTGCAACGCACCGCCGATGCTGGTATAATGGCGGCAGGGGATCCGGCGAAAGGAGGGCGCGCTTTGGACAAGCTCACAAAGGGGCTGCGGCTGCTGGCCAGCAAGCTGTTCAGCCGTGTCGTGGTCACGGCGTTTTTGCTGCTGGCGCAGTTTTTGTGGCTGTTTTTGATGTTCAGCCGCCTGACCGAGTACGCGCGCTGGCTGGGCGTGGCCGGCACGGCGCTCAGCGTGGTGATGTGCCTGATCCTGGTGCGGCAGGATTCCACCGCGCCGGAGTTCAAGATCAGCTGGATCATCCTGTTCATCGTGATGCCGGTGCCGGGCGGGCTGCTCTACCTGCTGTGGGGCGACAAGCGCCCCGCCTGGAAGCTGCGCCGCAAGCTGGAGCGAGCCGCCGCGCAGGTGGCGCCGCTGCGCACCGCCGCGCAGGAGCCCGCGCCGGCGGCGGCGCTGCAAAGGGAACAGCCGCGCCTTGGCGGCACGGCTGCGTATCTGCGCCGCTGCGGGTTCCCGCTGTACGGCGATACCGAGGTGACCTACTACCCTGGCGGCGAGGCCTTTTTCGCCGACCTGGTGCCGGCGCTCGAGGCCGCCGAGCGGTACATCTTCATCGAGTTTTTCATCATCAGCCAGGGCGAGATGTGGCAGGCCGTGCTCGACGTGCTGCGCCGCAAGGCGGCGCGGGGCGTGGATGTGCGCGTGATCTATGACGACGCCGGCTGCGTCAAGGGCCTGCCCATCCGCTACTGGCGCAGGCTGGAGGCCGACGGCATCCGCGCCGTGCCGTTCAACCCCTTTGTGCCGCTGCTCAACCTTGTGATGAACAACCGCGACCACCGCAAGATCGCCGTGGTGGACGGCACCGTCGCGTTCACCGGCGGCGCCAACCTCGCCGACGAATACATCAACCGCGCGCCGCGCTTCGGCCATTGGCGGGACACCGCCGTCCGCCTGCGCGGGCCCGCGGCGTGGAGCTTCGCCACGATGTTTCTGGAGCTGTGGGACGCCGAGCGCCCCGAGGATGCCGCGCGGGATCTGGCCGCTTTCGCGCCGCCCGGGAACAGCGCCCGCGCCGGGGCGGAGGGCTTCGTCCAGCCCTTCTGTGACAGCCCCGTCGACCGCGAGAGCGTGTCCAAGAGCGTGTACATGGAGCTCATCGGCCAGGCGCGGGAGCGGCTGTACATCTGCACGCCCTACCTCATCCCGGACAATGACCTCATCACCGCGCTGCGGCTGGCGGCGGCGCGCGGGGTGGATCTGCGCATCTACACCCCCGGCATCCCGGACAAAAAGCTCATCTACCAGCTCACGCGCAGCTACTTTGCCCCGCTGCTGGAGGCGGGCATCCGGGTCTATACCTACACGCCCGGCTTTCTGCATTCCAAGACCTGGCTGTGCGATGACCGCGCCGCCGTGGTGGGCACCATCAACCTGGACTACCGCAGCCTCTACCTGCATTTTGAGTGCGGGGCGCTGCTCTACGGCGGCCCGGCGCTGCGCGATATCGCGCGCGATATGCGCGCGCTGGAGGCGCAGTGCGCCCCCGTCGCCCTGGCGGACTGCCGCACCAGCATCCCCGGCACGCTGGTCAGCGCCGTGCTGCGCCTGCTGGCACCGCTGTGCTGAGCCGCCGCCCAAAAAACGTCAAAAGGTCGCTCCCCCGTTTTGGGGGAGCGACCTTTTCGTGTGAGCCTCTTTATTCGTGCGGGCCTCTTTATGTGCAGACCTCTGTGCTTTAAAATTCCTCGAGCATCGCCAGCAGCAGATCGAGATTGCGCTCGGTGACCTCCAGGATCAGGATATCCGTCCCGGCCAGGCGCGCGGGGTCGAAATCGCCGAGCTCCTGGCGCCGCACCTGCGCGAAGCGCTGCGCAAGATATTCGTCATAATACATGCTGAACGAATCCCCGTACACCGCCACGCTGCGCGCATCGCGCGCGAACAGCGCGCCGTACCCGACCGGCACGGGCCGCGCGTCCCCGGGCAGCACGCCGTACAGCGCCGCGACATTCGCCATGTCGCCGGTCGAATCCTGCACGGTCTCAAAGCGGTACTCCGCGAAGGGGCGCGTGGGCAGGCCCAGCGTTTCCAGCACGCCGTCCAGGCTGAGCAGGGCGCCGGCCATGTTCCAGTGGGTGTCTGTCTTGTAATACAGCAAGAGCCGCGCATCGGCAAGGGCCTGCGCGCGCAGCTCGGGGTAGCGCCAGTTGACGGGCACCGTCGTGTTGGCGCGCAGGTAGGCGGCAAAGCGGTCGGCGCGGTTGGTCTCGTCGACGATGGGGTAGCCGGCGGGCATGTATTCGCGGTAGACGCGATCCTTGCTGGGCGTCAGATCCAGCACCATCACGGTGCCGGCGTCCAGCAGCCGGTCGTTGAGGCGCTGCAAGGAGGCCGCCGCCGCGGCCAGCGTTTCCGCGCTGTCGTTGCGGGCGGGCAGGCCCTGATAATCCGCCATGGGGTGCGCGGCGTCCGGCCCGGCCTTGTAAAAGAGCCACCCGTCCCGCCCGGCCAGCACCTGGGCGCTCTGCGTGGTGCCGAACAGCCGGTATTCGAGCGCCGCGTCCGCCAGCGTGAGCTGGTAGCGGAAGGGCGCGTTGTCCACCAAAAAGGTGTCAAGGTTGGGCAGCAGCTCTGCCGGCGCGCTGGAGAGCACCTGCGGCAGCGTGGTCAGCAGGCGGTTCTCATGGTTGTCGAGCGAGAGCTGGCGCGAAAACACGTTGAACCCGACGAACGAAAGCCCCGTCAGCGCGCAGAACAGCCCGCTGAACACCCACGCCCGCCGCGGCGCCGCGGCGCCGGAAGTGTTTTTCATCGCCATGCCCCCTTTCCCCGCTTGCTTGCCGCCCGGCGCTAGAACCGGGCGTAGATAAAACCGCTGTAGTTGCCCGCCGAGACCCGCATGATGCCCAGCAGCAGCAGCCCGAACAGCACGGCCATCTGGGCGATGCCGGGCGTCTCCTCGCTGCGCAGCGCGGCTTTCAGGCGCGGGCAGAGCGCCTGCGCGGGGCCGCAGAGCACAATGCCCGCCGCCAGCGCGCACAGCAGCCGCGGCTGGGCAAAGGCGGCCAGCGCCATGCCGGGGGCGCCCGCCTGCCAGCACAGCATGCCGCGCAGCGCCGCCAGCGCCTCGCCAAAGCCGGGGGCGCCAAAGAACACCCACCCCACGAACACCGTGGCCAGCGTGTACACGCGGCCCAGCCAGGCGGGGCATTTTTGCAGGCGCGGGCCGGCCAGACGCTCGGCACAGCGCACGGCGCCGTGCACAAGGCCAAAGGCGATGAACTGCCACGCCGCGCCGTGCCACAAGCCGGTGAGGAGGAACACCGCCAGCAGGTTCAGGCAGGTGCGCGCCGTGCCGCGCCGGCTGCCGCCGAGCGGGATGTACACATAATCCCGGAACCAGGCGCCCAGCGTGATGTGCCAGCGGCGCCAAAACTCGCCGACCGAGCGCGAGAGATACGGCAGGTCAAAGTTTTCCGGCACCGGCAGGCCGAACAGCACGCCCAGCCCGACGGCCATATCGCTGTAGCCGGAAAAATCATAGTACAGCTGCAGCATGAACGCGCCGTACCCCAGCCACAGCACGGCGCCGGGCATCTCGGCAGCCGGCGCCGCCGTGACCGACGCGAACAAAAGGCCCAGCTGGTCGGCGAGGAGGGTCTTTTTGGCAAAGCCGAGGATGAAGCGCTTGACGCCGTAGCAAAACCGCACGGCGCCGGGCCGCGCGCCCGGCGCGGCCAGCGCAAAGGCCTGGTCGCCATAGCGCAGGATGGGGCCGCTGGGCAGGTGCGCAAAAAAGCCCAGGAACAGGAAAAACCGCAAAAAGCTGCGTTCCGGCGCCGCGGCGCCGCGGTACACATCCACACAGTAGCCGATGGCCTGAAAGGTGTAAAAGCTCACGCCCAGCGGCAGCGCCCCGGCGGCGGCAAAAAGGGCCGCGCACTTGCACAGGCACAGCGGCGCCAGATCCAAAACGACCGCGCCCGCCAGCAGCGCGCCTTGCCCGCGCCTGCCGCGGCGGGCCGCCAGCAGCAGCCCGGCGCCCCAGTTGAGCAGCGCCATCGCCGCCAGCAGCAGCGTGCCGCGCGCGCCGCTCCACAGGCAGAACAGCACGCTGAACGCGGCCAGCGCCGCGCCGCGCACGGCGCGCGGCAGGCACAGCCCCGCCAGCAGCGCCAGCGGGAAAAACGCGAACAAAAACTGTACCGAAGCAAACGTCATGGATCGGTTACCCTTTCCCGAAGAAAGACCGACCGATGCTGCCACGCGCCGGTCGGCCCGCCTGTTGATGCCTGTGTGCGCGCCGGCTCACGGGCGGCGCCCGGCGCCGCCGCCGCGGGCGCTGCCGCCCCCGG
>CANRBN010000050.1 GCA_947628865.1 uncultured Gemmiger sp. | reverse complement strand
TTCCCTGTTTAGTATACGTCCCGTCCGCGGTTTTAGTAGTTCCGCGCCGTTTCGAGCAAGAGCCGCGTGACCGTCTCCACATGGATCACACGCCGTTTTAGATGCCGAAGCCGCCCGACATTTGCGGGAACCAATGCATCCGGTGAGATCAGTATAACTGGATCATATAAGAAAGTGATTGAGGATCTCTGCTGTCTTTCCGGTTAAAGCATCAAGTGCTGTTTCTGCTTCACGGATTTTTTCTTCCATACTTTCTATTTGGGCAATTGTCTCGTCCTGCACAGCTCTGTCAGGGACAACAAATGATATCCCTTGGACTCTGTCAACTGAAGCCCGGTACGAACGGGAAAAGCCCATCTTTTTGCCTTCGGTTTTGAGAATGTGTACAAGATACCGCGCGTTTACTTCGGAAGTTTTGCAGCGGAGTACGCCACAGTGGTCTGTTGGATAAAACTCGGAATCCGCCGGGATATAGTTTGTCATCCAATCTCCGTCAATGCCCCACAGTACAGAGGGAACGGAGAAATCAGTGATCAACAGTTTGTCGATGTAGCCAAACGGCTCTGTGACATTGGCGCTGTAAACAGGTATTTGTCCGTTTGATACGAGCTCTTTATCCAAAACCCGTTTGCCGATAGATACGCTGAATTTCTCTGGATCAGAGAGACTGAGTCTGTACCCCCCCCGAGTCATGACAACAACGTCCAACGATGCAAACAGTTCCTCGATCTTCTGCCGATAGGTCTCAAGGGTCATGCGGGTAGTATTGTATTCCTCGTCGATTTTGGCACACGCGTTTATTACTTGATGTTGAACAGAAAGTGGAGGAACGGGTAATCTCAACGATTTAATATCTGCGTCGTTTATACTCGGATATTGGCCCTTTCCCATCTTCGCCAATACCTGTTGCATTATGATGTCTGAATTTTGGATCATAAGATACATATATCGGGGCAGAACGATCTTCTCATCTTTGACTTCTAGAATCCCAAATCCAGTTGAAAAAACTGTGCTTTGCGGCTCTTCATCCAAATAAGCAAAGCCTCTAAGATTTGGTCTCACAGTCGATATAACGATATTATTTTTGTGTGCGATCCGGCGTGCTCTGCTGGGCGCATTTTTACCTACTATGGTTTTAGAGTAGTGGATGATTCCCGTCCCTTTTTCAATGGCATCGATATCAACATATGTGAATTCTTTATTGGGAAAATCGCCGGGGTTGATGCTAAATCTGTTGAGGTATATTAGACTTTCAAAGTTTTTTACCTCATATTTGCTTTTGATGTTGATTTTCTCTTCAGTATATATACGGATGGATTTGTTAAAGCTGACTCTAGAAAAATCCAGTATGTTTTTTGTGCTTACAACAGACCCATACACTTGCGCTTCCTCACTAAACGACGGCACTGCTCCATAGAATGATTTTTTTATCGCGCTTGCAAGTGTACTTTCCGCCGAGCGATTGGAATGATCATACATCTTACCGCCTGGCGTGATGATCTGGATCCCCTCATTACCTTTGCGGTTCGACCAGTCATATCCGAGGAATTCTTTTTGAGCTTTGTTGTCCGCCGGGGCGGTAATTATTACTGTTGTCTGCTGATATACCAAGGAGAAGTAAAACAGCTTTTCTTTCTCAATGGAGCGAGCATAATCATAGAATTTATCAAGATATATAACGGCTTGCTCATCGGAGCTTTTGTTTTTATATGCCTTGGATTTTTGCAGGCTTTTGGCATTTGAGGATTCTGCAAAGGCAGCAACATACATTTTGAAATAATCAATACCGTGCAGCTCGTCCAAAGAATAGCGTTTCTTCAGAAACGCGCCGTATATGTCCTTGTCAACCTCGATTTGCGAGATATATGCTTCGAGTATTTCTTTATCTTTCCATTCCTTGAGTTCAGCGCCGCTGAAAACAGCGTCTACGGAATCGGAAGATAAATCGCTCCGTTTCGGCGGCTCGTTGTATTTTTCGAGGAACATGACCACTGTGTTCGTCCCGGTCGCCCCAAATGTCTTGGAGCCGAAAGCAACGATAGCGCGAATATAGAAATTCTGCAAGAGCTGTTCCCGGGCTCCGGTATAGCTGGCGTTGTCATTAGAGAGAATAGAACTTGGAAGGATCACGGCAGCAATTCCATTTGGCTTCAACAACTGAGCGATGCGCTCCACAAATAAAGTCTCAATTTCGCTGCCGTTCAAGCCAATACGGTCAAGGAGCTCAAAGCTGTTGTTTTTCAGCTGCAAATGCTGCTTGAAATCCTTTACCGCATAGGGCGGATTGGCAACAAGGATATCGAATTTCCCATTTTCAATTCCCTTGTCAGGCGCATTTTCCAAGCCGTCACCAAAAATGATGTTTCCATCTCCGGCGCCGTTCATAAACAGTGATATCTTTGCTACGCGGGCAAGACGATAATCTTTTTCGATTCCGTAAATATGGTCTCTGACCCAAGCGTTATTTCCATCCGAACGGACGTAATAATTGACCGCTTCAATTGCTTCTGTCAGGAAATGACCTGCCCCGCAGGCATAATCAATGATTTTCGGATAAACTGTCCCTCTTTCTGATTTCACCATACGATCTACAGGCAAACAGTCCCAGATAAAACGGGTGATCGGCATTGGTGTAAAAAATTGCCCTTCATTTTGCTTAAAGCCTTTATTTAAAAGTTGTTCAAACAGATCGCCAAGGAACTGGTGTTTTGATGGGTAAACGATCCTGTACCTTTCAAAAAGCTGCACCATTTCAACAAGGATCTTCCCATTCTGATAAAACAGTTCCTCATTATGAACATCTTTGAAAGCAAAATCGTTGTTTGAATAGAATTTTAGAATTCGAATCGTATTCTGTAAGTCCTCTATGGCTTTTTTCCTTTTTGACCCCGTATAGGTCGAAAACAGCCACTCTGGATAATCGGCGGGAACATAGTATATCTCTTCACGCATGAAAGTCTCCATACCGTCCCGATGTAAACGCTGGAGACGATCCTGTAAAGTTTCGTATGTATCTGTTCCTTGCTTATACTGGAATTCGACCTCGTCATCCTCGCCCTTTGTGCTTTCGTCAACAAGTTTACATATAAAAAGAGCAATCAGGCGGTTAAAGGCGTTTTCCTTATCACTTACATTATTGTGACGCAGGATCTCCTCGAATTTGTTCACGATTCTATCATCCGGAGTAAAATCGTGCAGGTTCTTTTTTAGCAGCGGTTTAACGCCAATTTTATATGCAACGGAATCTTCAGAGAAAACCAGATCATCATGAATTTGGCAGGCATAGGTTTCTATCCAAGCCTTATGTTTCTCAGACGCAGTATGTGCCTCACGGTAAAGCTTGATGGATTTATCTTTTTTGGCAAGCAGGACAATGTTTGCGTCATCCGAGCAATCAATGGTCGGCGCCTTATATTCAATCGTATCGTTTTTAAAATTTGATGCATACAAAACAAGCCATTTGCACGATTGCTCCTGCTGCCAATATGAGAACAGTTGTGCACCGTCGTTTTTTGTGTCGCTGAGCGCTTTATCAAACTCTCTGCCCCAAGTTTTGCATTCAATGATAAAAAGCATGGAACCGTCCGCATCTGTTACGCAGATATCGGCACGTCCGCTTTTGGTATCATGCCCAAGGTGCCATTCTTTTTCCAGTTCGATATGCTCCGGTCGATAGCCTTTTTCAAGAAGACGGTTTACACATTCAAAAACAACAAAATTCTCAGGAGCATCGAACCCGTCATTTCGCTCTTTTCCCTTTATCGTGTCGGGATAATTGAGTTTCTTATTTGCATTTGAAAAATCCACACTCAGGGATGCTCCCAAATTCGGGAACTTTTTCTCGTATTGTTCTCCGCGATTTACAAAACCAGATGAAAGTAGTATGTTTTTGAAATTGGATTCTGTAATCATCTTTTTCTCCTTGCAGCTTTTGTCATCAATATCACGAACACGTCATACCTTACATGCTTTCGATTGTTTTCACTCATTTATAATCTATCGTGCATTGTGTCAAGTTGCCAATTTGAATGTCGAAAAAAGTGTTTCACTGAGTGCTATCGTGTGTCATCAAAATCGCCGTCTCGACATGCCGCGTCCGCGGGAAGAGATCGACCGGCTGTACAGCGTCGGCCCGGTAGCCGTGTGCCGAGAGGAACGCCACATCCCGCGCGGCGGTGGCGGCGTTGCAGCTCACCATCACCACGGTGCGCGGGGCCATCTGCGCGATGGCGGCAAGCGTCTGCTCGTCGCAGCCCTTGCGCGGCGGGTCGACGATGACCACATCGGGGCGCATCCCCCCGGCGGCCAGCCGGGCCGCCGCCTGCCCGGCGTCCATGCACCAAAAATCCGCTCGCTCCGGCGCAAGGCCCAGCCGCGCGGCGGTCGCTCTGGCGCTTTCCACCGCCGCCGGCACGACCTCGACGCCCAAAAGCCGCGCGCAGCCGTCCGCCATTGAGAGCCCGATGCTGCCCATGCCGCAGTAAAGGTCGAGAAGGACGTCGTCTGGCCGCAGCGCGGCAAAGTCCCGCGCCTTTGCATACAGCAGCTCGGCCGCCGCGGTGTTGACCTGATAAAACGCCTGCACGCCCATCGTGAGCGGCACGCCGGCCAGCGTGTCCTCGATGCACCCCGGCCCCAGCACGGCGCGCGGCGGCGCGTCGCCCAAAATGACGTTGGTGCGGCGGGTGTTCTTTTGTACGAGCACGGTGGTCAGCTCAAATTCCGCCGCCAGCGTTCGACAAATTTCGCGCTCACGCGGCAGGCGGGCGCCGTTTACGATAAAGCACGCGAGCCGCTGGCCGCTGTGCCAGCCCTGCCGCAGATAGAGATGCCGCAAAAGCCCCGTGTGCGCGGTCTCGTCGTAGGCGGCGGCGCCCGCCGCCTGCAGGAGCGCGCAGGCGCGCCGCGCCAGTGCGTTCATCCATTCCGGCTGGAGCCGGCAGTCGCCGCAGGGCACTACGCGGTGGCTGCGCGCCGCGTAAAAGCCGACGGTCAGCGTGCCGTCCGGCGCGGTGCCGAACGGCAGCTGCACCTTGTTGCGGTAGCGCGCCTGCGCGGGGGCGGGCAGCACCGGGGCCACCGGGATCTCCAGCCCGCCCAGCCGGGCGAACGCGTCGCGCACAAAGGCGGTCTTGGCCGCGCACTCGGCCTCATAGGTGATGTGCCGCAGCTCGCACCCGCCGCAGGGACCGGCCACGGGGCAGTCCGGCTCGATACGGGCATCGCCCGGCGCGAGCACCCGCTCCAGCCGCCCGAAGGCGTAGCGCGGCAGCGCCTTGACGATGCGCACCTCGGCGCTGTCCCCGGGCGCCGTGCCGGGCACGAACACCACAAGGCCGTCCGGCGCATGCCCGACGCCGCTGCCGTCGCTCGAAAGCGATTCGATGCGCAGCGTCAAGAGCTGATTTTTCCGCAAGGCCCCGGCGCTCATGGACGCACCAGACTGGCCGCGTACCGGCTGGGCGGCATGCCCTTGACGCGCTTGAACACGCGGGAAAAATAGAACTGATCCAAAAACCCGACCGAGGCCGCGACCTCGGCGACGGAAAGGTCGGTGTTTTTGAGCAGGGAACACGCCTCGTCCACGCGGTAGGCGGTCAGGTAGTCGATGGGGCTCTGGCCCATGGCGGCGATGAACACGCGGTACAGGTGGCTGCGGCTCACGCCCACCGCCTTGGCGATATCGTCCACCGAGATATCGTGCGAATAGTTGAACTGGATGAACTTGACCGCCGCCAGCACATACTGGCCGCCGGTGTTGCCGGCGTGGGGCATGGTCTCCCGCGCCTCTTTCATCAGCAGCGCCAGAAACAGGTACAGGTAGCCCGTCATGCGGGCCTCGTCCTGCGGGGCGGTCCCGCGGGACAGATAGATGCGGTACATCGCGTCGCGCACGGCCTGCGCGTCGGCGCAGCGGTGGCAGGGCTCGGCGTCGGTAAAGGGGGATGCCTGCACAAGGCGGTTGGCGCACGCGCCGTTGAAGCCCACCCAGTAGTATTCCCACGGGTCGGCCTCGTCGGCGGTATAGGTGATGAGCTGGTTGGGCTTGGCCAAAAACAGGTCGCCGGGCGCCAGGTCATACCGCCGCCCACCCACCTGATAGCTGCCGCGCCCCGCCACGACCAGATGGATCAGATAATGGTCGCGCACGCCGGGGCCCCAGGTGTGCCCGGGACGGCAGGATTCCCGCCCGCAGCTGAAGATCGAGAGCTCGACATTGTCGGTGTAGCTCTGCTTGTAGGATTGCTTGTCAAGGTTTTCCAACTTCCCGCCTCCCTGTCGCGCGCATAGAACGATTATAGCAGGCAAAACAACAAAAGTCCATGCCTTTGCCGCATCTTTTTCGCCGCGTTGCGGCAAGATCCTCTTTACTTCCCGCCTGGATTTGGTATACTGAAAGCAAAGGCAGCGCCCCTTTCAGCGGCGCAGAAAGGTGTTGGATGCACTATGGCAGCTTCACAGCAGCTCAAGGAACAGATCGCGGCGGGCGCGTACGACGGCGCGCTGAGAGCCCTGTACGGGGCGGATGCCGGTGTCGTCGCCGCCCAGCGCGCGCGCTACACAGCCGCCGTCGAGGGCTTTGAACGCCAGTTCGGGCAGGGCCGGCAGGTCACGCTCTACTCGGCGCCGGGCCGCACCGAGATTGGCGGCAACCATACCGACCACAACAACGGCGTCGTCATGGCCGCCGCCGTGGATCTCGACATCATCGCCGTCGTTTCCCGCACCGACAACGGCATCGTGCGGGTCAAATCGCGGGGGTTCGACAAGATCGACGTCGTCGATGTGCGCGCCCTCGCCCCCGTCGAGGCCGAAAAGACCCACTCGGCGGCGCTCGTGCGCGGCGTGGCGGCGGGCATCGTCCGGGCCGGCGGCGCCGTCGGCGGGTTCGACGCCTACACCACCTCCAACGTGCTGGGCGGCTCGGGGCTGTCGAGCTCGGCCGCCTTTGAGGTGTGCATGGGCGCCATCTTCCGCGGCGAGTACAACGGCGACGACCGGCAAAAGCTCCCGCAGGTCGAGATCGCCAAGATCGGCCAGTACGCCGAGAACGTCTTTTTCGATAAGCCCTGCGGCCTGCTCGACCAGACGGCCTGCGCCGTCGGCGGGGCCATCACCATCGACTTCAAGGATCCCGCGAACCCCATCGTCAACGGCACCAAATTTGATCTTGCCGCCCACGGCTATGCGCTGTGCATCAGCGATACCAAGGGCAGCCACGCCGACCTGACCGATGAGTACGCCGCCATCCGGCGCGAGATGGAAAGCGTGGCCGAGGCGATGGGCCGCCACCACCTGCGCGAGGTGCCGGAGCAGGATTTCTACGCCGCCATCCCGCGCCTGCGCAAGGCGTGCGGCGACCGCGCCGTCGTGCGCGCCGCGCATTTTTACGCCGACAGCCGCCGCGCCGGCGAGCTCTGCGCCGCCATCCAGGCCGACGATTTTGACCGCTTCCTGCGCCTTGTCATCGAGGGCGGGCATTCCAGCTTTGAATACAACCAGAACGCCTACAGCATCAAGGCCCCGCGGACGCAGGGCATCCCGCTGGCGCTGGCCGTCAGCCAGCATGTGCTGGCGGGCCGCGGCGCCTGGCGCTTGCAGGGCGGCGGCTTTGCCGGCACCATCCAGGCGTTCGTGCCGCTCGACCTGCTCGAGGACTACCGCGCCGCCATCGACGGCGTGTTCGGCGCCGGCAGCTGCCATGTGCTCAGCGTGCGCAACTACGGCGCCATCCGGGTCACGCCGGAGCTGTAAGATTCTATCCCCGCCCGCGCCGGCCACGGCGCGGGCAAATTTTTTTGCGCGGGGCGCTCCATTTGGGCGGCGCCCGCCCGTTATACAAGGCAGGAGACGGTGAACGCGATGGCACAAGACGCACGGCGCTGGCAGCAGCTCAGGGCAGGGGACCGGCAGGCGCTGGCCGCCCTTGTTGAGGGCGCCTACGCCGACGTCTACGCCTACTGCTGCCGCCATACCGGGGACGCCCACACCGCCGAAGATCTCACGCAGGACACCTTTTTGCGCTTCTGGGCGCATCTTGATGCCTACCGGGACGAGAAAAAGCTGAAAAACTACCTGTTCACCGTCGCCGCCAACCTGTGTAAGGACTGGTACAGGCGCAAAAAAGCGCTCTCGGTCGAGGAGCTGCCGGCCGAGCCGCCCGCGCCGCCCGGCCCCGATGCCGACCTCGCGCTCACCGTGCGGCAGGCGCTCGCCGCGCTGCCCTATGCCGAGCGCGACGCCGTGCTGCTGCATTTTTACCACGGCTTTACCGCCCGCGAGATCGCCGCCATCACCCGCGTGCCGCTCACGACCGCCCAATACCGCCTGCGCCGCGCGCAAAAGCGGCTGCAAACGCTGCTGCCAAAGGAGGCGTTTTTGTGAGACCTATGAAAACCGTCCTCGCCGCGTACACCGTTCCCTCGCCCGACGCACAGGCCGTACAGATTACGACCGCCTGCCTGCGGCGCGCGGCGGCGGCGCACCGCCCGCGCCTCTCGGATGCCGAATTTTTGCGCCGCCAGCTCGGCTTTATCAGCCCGCGCATGTGGGCACTGCAGGCGCTTTTTGCGGCGGCGCTGTGCGGGTGCGTGCTCGACCTCGCGGGGCAGGGCGGCGCGCACCAAAGTCTGTACCCGGTGCTCGGCGCCGCGGCGCCGCTGCTTGTGCTCATCAACATCTCCGACTGGGTGCGCTTTTATAACGGCGGCATGCTGGAGCTGGAGCTCGCCACCCGCTGCAGCCTGCCGCGCGTCGCCGCCGCCCGCATGCTGATCTTCGGCGTCTCGGACGCCGCGCTGCTGCTGGCGCTCTGTGCCGTCGGCGCCGCGGCGGCCCGCGCCGGCCTGCTCCTGCTGCTCGCGTGGATGCTGGCGCCGTTCAACGCCATGTGCGCGGTCTGCCTGTGGCTGCTGCGCCGCGTGCGCCCGCAGCAGCTGACGCCGGGCGCCGTGCTGGCGGCGGCGGTGCTCGCCGGCGCGACAGCCGCGGCGGATCATCTGGCCCGCCTGCAGCCGGGCGGCGCGTGGCCGTCCATCCTCCTGCCGGCGCTGGCCGTCTCCGCGCTCGCGCTGGTATGGCAGGGCCGCGCTTTTTTGAGACAGGAAAGGGGTGCTCTTCTTGCAGACACTGTGCTGTGAAAGCCTGACCAGGCGCTACGGCCAAAAGACCGCCGTCGATGCGCTCGACCTGACCTTTACCGAGGGCGTTTGGGGCCTGCTCGGCGCGAACGGCGCCGGCAAGACGACGCTCATGCGCATGCTGTGCGGCATTTTGCAGCCCACGGTGGGCCGCGTGCGCTACGGCGGCGCCGGCATCGAGGCCCTGGGCGAGGAATACCGCGCCCTGCTCGGCTATCTGCCGCAGGATTTCGGCTACTATCCGGATTTTACCGCCAAGGAGTTTTTGCTCTACATCGCCTCGCTCAAGGGCCTGTCCAAGGCGCAGGCGATGCAGCGCAGCGAGGCGCTGCTGCGCGAGGTCGGCCTCTATGAGGTGCGCGGCAAGCGCCTGCGGACGTATTCCGGCGGCATGAAGCAGCGCCTTGGCATCGCGCAGGCCATGCTCAACGACCCGCAGATCCTGATCCTGGACGAGCCCACCGCAGGTCTTGACCCCAAGGAGCGCGTGCGTTTTCGCAACCTGCTGGCCGAGTACGCGCAGGGGCGGCTCGTGCTGCTGTCCACCCACATCGTCCCGGATGTCGAGAGCATCGCCGACAATATTTTGCTCATGAAGGCGGGCCGCATCGTCGAGCAGGGCACCGTGCCGCAGCTCGTCAAGAGCGCCGCGGGCCGCGTCTGGCTGACCGCCGTCCCGCCCGCCGAGGCCGACCGGCTCGAAGCCGTCTACACCGTCGCGAACCGCCGCCGCGTCCCGGACAGTGACGAGGTAGAGCTGCGCCTCATCACTGCCGACCCGCCCGCCGGCGCCGTGCCCGCCGCGCCCACGCTGGAGGACGTGTATCTTTACCACTTTGCCGATACCGCGGGAGAGGAGCGTGCCGTATGAGCCTCTATTGCTGGGAGATTAAAAAGACGCTGCGCCGCCGCTCCTCGGCCATCAGCCTTGGCCTTGCGCTGGTGCTGGCGTTCGGCACCGCGCTGCTCATCGGCCTCCTCGACCTCAGGCACAGCACCTGGTCGAGCGCCGGCGGCCGTGACGAGCACATCGACGTCCCCGCCTGGCAGGAGGTCAAAAACCAGCTCGAATGGACAAAACCGTGGCGGGGCCCCCTGACGACCGAAAAGCTCATCGCCGCGCAGCGGCTGTACCGCGGAGCGGTGGACGACCCCGCCAACAGCGACGAGCACGGGCTCATGTACCTCGATGCCTGGGAGGCCAGGGTGCGCAAGCCGCTGGGCGCCATGCTCGGCCTGCTCGGCAACAGCGCCTATAAGCTCTATTCGGCGGAGCAGCGCGCGATCGGGCCGGAACGATACGGCGAGTTCTATGCCCGCCGGCAGGCCATGCTCGAGCAAGACCTTGCCGAGCAGTACAAGGACGACGGTGACCGACAGTTTTTCCTTGCCATGAACGCCCAAATCGAGACCCCGTTCGCGTTCGGCTGGTATGAGGGCACCTATCTGTTCGCGGCGCTGTTTGATGATACCTGCCAGTTTATCGGCATGCTGCTCTGCGTCGCGATGGCCCCGCTCTTTGCCGGCGAGGTGCAGACCGCCGCCGCCGTGCTGCTGGCCGCCAAACACGGGCGGGCAAAGCTCGCGCGCGCCAAGCTGGCGGCGGCGCTCACCGTGACAGCGGTCGTGTACCTGCTCTGCGCGGGGCTCTACCTTGCCGTGCAGGTGGCTTTTGTCGGCACAGGCGGGTGGGCGCTGCCCATCCAGCTCTCCGACCTGACGGCCCCCGCCGCCATGACCTATGCGCAGGCACAGATCTGGGATATGGCGCTGGGCCTTGCGCACTGCCTTGCCGCCGTGGCCGTCACGGCGCTGGCCTCGGCCATGACCGGCAGCCCGTTTGCCGCGCTGGCCGCCGCGGGCGGCGTGCTGGCGGGCCTGCCCGCGCTCTCCAACTGGCTGCCCGCGGCGCTGGGGGAGGCGCTGGCTTTCCTGCCTTTCGTCACGCACTACAACGAGCTCATCCACACAAATCTTTTCCGCCTGTTCGGCCTGCGCGTCTGGATGCCGTGGGCGCGCCTGGCCGCCCAGCCGCTCATCGCGCTGGCGGCGCTGTCGCTGGCCGCCCGCGGCTGGACGAAACGCCAGGTCTCGTGAGCGGCAGGATGCTTTTGCGCACGTGCAGAACTACCGTAAAAAAAGCACGCCCGCCCCGGCGAAGGTCTGGGCGGGCGGTTTTGCAAAAGGGCAAAGCGGTCAGATGCTCCACTGGCTCTGATCGGTGTGCAGCAGGTGGTGCGCCTTCTCCGAGAGCGGCGCGCCGAGGAATTCGCTGTACGCCCGCTGGACGAACGGGTTTTCGTGGCTGAAGCGGATGGGGGACTTGGCGTCCAGCTCGCGCAGCACCTCGCCGCGCACGTCCGCCAGCTC